>JAQVOR010000143.1 GCA_028702535.1 Bacteroidales bacterium | reverse complement strand
ATCAGATGTCTTCCAATTCTTATAACCTCCTTCGACATAGAAATTGTGTTTCTTTGCAAATGTAAAATCCAAAGCTCCTAAAACCATTCCTCCATTTAATTTAGTAATGTCTGTGTCATTATATGGACTTGTCATTATACCAGGAGCCATTGTTCCTTCGATTGCCCATAGTATTGGAACGTCTTTATGAAAAGGAGTTAAATGTGCACCAAGAGTACTTCTACAATCCATCTGCGAATAAGCAAGCTGAGACAATAAAACTGCAACAAATAATGCAATAAGTTTACTTGTCAGATTTAAGTTTAATTTTGCCATAATGTTGTTTTAAATTTTTATAAATACTGTTACTTGTTGTTTTGCAATCGCTTAGGCAATCGCCACACATAATGCATTCTTGATTATCTAATTTTGATATTTTCTCATCACGAGTGATTGCATTTATCTTACACGAAGTATTACAAGTTTTACAACCAGAACATGAATTATCTATGCCAATTATAGATGCTCCAGGAATCTTTGTAATCCAACCAAGAATTAAACCTACGGGACAAATAGCTTTACAAAAAGGTCGATAAATAAATAGTGATGTAAGAAGCAGTATTCCAAGTAAAATATAGCCTGTAATATTAGGAGAAAAAAGATTGAAAGCGACTTTAAACGGTCCAATTTTGTTCCATAAAATAGTATGAGTAAACGAAAGCTGAATAATAAGTATCCCCAAAACGACATATCTAATTATCCGCATAATCTTTTGAGCTTTCTCGGTCTGAAAAATCTTTATTCTGCTTATATACAGAAATTCTTGAAGTGCTCCCAAATAACAAATCCAACCGCAAAAAACTCTACCAAAAAAATAGGTAATTGGAATAATACCAAGAAACAAAATTATTGCCTGCCAATTGTTATCTAATCCAAGAAAAAACAAATATGTATTTTGAAAACTTGAAATAACGCCAGGGCCACCTCTATAGAAACCAAGAAATACTATTGATAAAAGCAGGAAAACATATCTTAAGTTTCGTGTGGTTTTATATTTTACAAGAAATCCAGCAAGAACTGTTAAAACAAGAATTAAAATAGCCCAATACGCACGGTTATAACTAATAGGAGCTTCTATTACAGGCGGTTCATCTCCAGTATATACAGCAAATTCATCAGTATTCTCATTAAATTCATCAAACTCGTCAAACTCATCGAATTCATCAAACTCATCACCAAACTCTTCATCATCAGAAAAAGAATCTACAAGCATTTCATCTTGATTATTCTCATTACTAATCTGAATTTCCTCTTTATTTTGTGCCGATAAGTTATAAGACGAAATTGCAAGTATAAAAACCAGTAAAAATCCAAAATATTTGATTTTCATTATATTCAATTTTAAAGCTGATGAATGTATTAAGATTTTATTTGTAATTTAACTTCAAGCAGCCAAACCCACCATCTTTGTCGCAAATTCGGTTAGCATTTAGCACAATATGTTTGCCTTTATCTTTGATAATTTGCACTTTTATTTTGCGTGTCCAAACCATTGAAGATTCTTGTTCCCAATCTGTTGTTCCTAAAATTTTCATTCCTTTCATTGTAAATTGTGTCTTTTCCATCGCAATTGGACAACTCTTATGGGTTAAGCTTACCGATACTTTTATTACTAAGACATCGCCTACAGAATATGCATCTTTTTTGTTATTAGTAATTTCGAAATCTATATCACAAGCTAATGCCTTTTGTGGTTGAAGTACAATTAATAACAATCCAATTATTGTTATCAATAGAATTTTTGATCTTAAAATGTTTTTCATAAAATATTGTTTTAAAATTATACATGTGTAATTAAAGAACTGTTGTGCTTCCTGTCTGTCTAGGTGCTTTTACGACCATTACTCTGACAATATCCTTAGAGTTATTATATATGCTGTGTTTTATGTCTTTAGGACTTTCAACAAGGCAATCAGCTTCTACAGATTTTATTTCATCACCAACCAAAATATCAGCCCTTCCTTCAAGTATATAAAAAAACACATCAACAGGTGTAATGTGCTCTTTTAGACTTTCGCCTGGCTCTAACTTAATTATCATCACTTGTGCCGAAGATTTGTCGTAAATTTTGCGAACATCAACCATATGAGGCGTCTCTGCTACGGGAGTTTCTGAAACTTTTACGATAATCATCGAATCATGCACATAAACTTCTTCAGTTACGACATCAGTTGCCTCTGCACACATTGCATCCCGATATGTTGGTTTATTGCTGTTATTACATGATGCAAATATCAATACTATTCCTAAAATTAGTAATGTTTTCAAATTTAAAATACTTGTTTTCATAATTTTTAAGATTAATTTATTTGTTAATTATTTGTTTTACTACTTCTACTAGGGATTCACCTTTTTTATTTAGGTTAAATGAATAATTAGAAAATTGCCATTTTTTTACAAAAAGTCTTAAACTTCCCATTATTACAGTTGAAAGGATATTAGGGTCAAGATCAGATCTAATTTCATTATTTGTTTGCCCTAGTCTTAGAATCTTCTGCATTACTTCCTCATTTTCCTTCATGATACCCGCGATTTTCTCAATTAGCAACTTCTCATTCGTGAATATTTCTTCTGAGAAAATTACAGAAACTAAAGCCGGATTTTTCGTGAATTCCTGAAAATGCTTGTTAAATACATTAGAAATCTTTTCTACAGAATTGATATCTTTATCTAACTCCTCTTTAAACGCAAATTGACTAAAAACTTTAAAAGTCTCAAGTATGCTAAGCAAGATATGAGTTTTACTTTCAAAATGTCGATAAATTGCTGGCTCCGAAGTTCCAATTTTTAAAGCTATGTTTTTTATTGTCAAGCCCTGAATTCCTTTTTCAGATATTATTTCTAAAGATACTTGTACAATTTCTTTTTGTCTATCTGTTTGCATAAATACAAATTAAATAATATTTAACAAAGTTAGTTAATGTTAACTAACCTGCAATAAAATATTAAAAAAAAATTCATAAAAATATATTTAATGAGTTAAAGTGTTGATTAACAGATATTAAGCTTGGGTGGGGAACATTTGAATTTACATTTGTCTTTGTGATTTAGCATAAATACTGAGCGTATTAACTATTTTCCACATCTAATTTTGCTGATATCTTATAACCTGTATTCCTTTATATCTCCCAAGATTTCTTCATTCCCTATTCACGCCTTCTATAAATTCCACTTTCAAGATGGATTTTACCTTCTTTAAGTCCATTTAATAGATTTGTCATTTTATCTTTTGTAGTTGATCCCATTAAAACATTTAATCCTAATTTAGAGGATTGGCGTTGTGGCATTCTACTTAATGATTTCTCAAGAATTTTAATTCCACTTTCTGTTTGATCAATAAATTGTCCTTTTATTAGTCCAAATTCTTTAAAATAAGAGTTCATTATTGAAGATTCTGCTAAAAAACTAATTTTCTCATCATCTGCCCAAGGCAATGGATAACTTACTTTTTGGTTTTCTTTTGTAAAAACTTCATAATAAATAAAGCATCCTTTATTATTTAAAACTCTCTCTATTTCACTGCAAAACTTCATTTTATCGCTAATATTCATTTGCACATGTTGTGTCCAAACTACATCAAATGTATCATCTTGAAAAGGTAGATTTATTGCATCTCCATAAATAAATTTAGTTTTATGATGTAAACCAACAAGTTTAGACAAAAGATTTGCAGTAATCACATATTCTTTGGACAAGTCTATTCCGACAGTATCACAATTAAATTCTTCAGCCAGCATTCTACAAGGGCCACCAATACCACAGCCAATATCTAACAGTCTGGCATTTTTAATATTGGCAATTTCTGCTAATTCTTTGGATATCTCTGCTCCTCCGACATGGAATTCATCAACTCTTGCGATATCTTTTCTACTTACATTATTTAAATCTACACCCATTTGTTTAAGTCGATTTATAATATCCTTATACAAATTAGCCCGATAATAATAATCTTCAATTTGTGGCTCCAAAATATTCATGGTGCAAACTTAAACTATTACTTATAATTTTTGATTTATTTTATTTCTTGACAAACTTTTGCAAACCTATCTGCCCGTCTTTAGAGTTTGCAACAACTATATAAATACCACTTTTAAAATCACTTACAAGTATTTTGCTTTCATTTCGATATTTATTTTTGTAAACCAACCGGCCTGTTAAGTCATAAATTTGAATATCCGAATTTTCTGGAACAAACCTTAATTCTATGTAATTTAATGTAGGATTTGGAAAAACCTCAAAATCAAAAAATAATGATTGATTAGAAAATACATTGGTCAAACCTTCTGGATAAACATTATCCCCATTAACAATAAAATTAACATCATACTGTTGCTCGAAACCCGTTAAAATACAATAAGGTATCCAGTTTTGATGTTCAATACTTGTTACAAAAATCTCAATATTTGTTTCGTTAGGGATGCTGTTAAAACTATATACTCCTTCTGAATTTGTTAAAGACATTCCAATAATTTCGTTTATATTCATATTCTTTAAAATAACAATCATATTTGCAATAGGATTAAGCGACTTCCCTCCTTCATTACCACCAACGCTTCCACCACCAGTATTTGAGCCCTCTGAAGATGCAATTTCACCATGATTAATTTCAGCAAAATAATTTGTGATTGCGTCTAAATGTATCAATACTGCATCTTCATATACAAGTGCAGACTCAAAATAAACATGAGGTGCAATTTCATTAAACAGTTCTGGATTTATTATGCTTGACCCAAGATAATAATCACCAATTTCAAGAGATTCAAAAACAACCTGCCCATTTGTACCCAATAATGCTTGAGCCAGTTCTGATACAAGTATAATATTTTCTTCGTCTATGGATTGTTCATAAAGTGTTACCAATACTTCTTCAGATAAAAAAGAGACAGCACTTTCGCCATAATTTACAGAAACTGTTATACTATTAGTCTCACTATACTGTATAAATGAAACAGAAGCTTGAAATAACAAACATCCAGCCTCTGTTTGGCTCCAAACCGCATAAGTACCTACTGAAAATTCTTCATCAAAGATTATCTCACTACCATTTCCAATATATTCTTGAGAAACAATTTCGCCATTGCAAGTAATCCAATATTTAATTTCATTTTGACCACTTGTAATTGATACCTGCCCCATTTCACTAGCATTAATGATTCCATCTATTGGAGTTTTTATAAGAGTTATTTCTTGTGGTAATGGCATTACAGAAACATTGATTACATAGGTGCTATCACATCCAGTTGATGCTGGATATACAACATCGTACGTTCCTTCCGAATCAATAATTAAATTATGCCATAAATACTCTGTTCCATCACAAATTTCGATTGACTCTTCCAAAAAGAAAGGTAAAGATACTGTAATATCTGCAAAAACCTCTAGTGTTATCGGTGTCGCAGGCTGCACAAGTCCATCAGGCAATTCAAATATTCCAATGGCATTATAAACACCTGTTTGGTTAGCATTATACTCCGTAATTGTCCAAGTAATATTTACAGTATGCTCTTCATAAAAAGAATCTGAGACTGTCAGACTTGGAGACAATAAAGTAATTGCATTTTCTTCGCTTGTACCTTCACAAACATATATGTTTTGCACTTCATTATTTGTATCTATATTTACTATCTCATTATTATCCTGATAAATTAATTCTTGATAATAAAAGACTTTTTTATTCCCAACATTCATTGAATTTTCACTTATTTCATATTTCATGATTTCAGCAGTAAAATCTTCATTAAACCATCCGTACGTCTCGGTATATACACTTGGGATAGAGGTTTGTTGCCCAAATAAATTGATTGATGGATTACATGAATAAATAGTTTTTACACGAAATACATTATTAAACACAGAGCCATTGGGGGTTTTTAAAGTACCATAGCCATCAACAAAAATCTCTACAATGCCATCATTTAAATATAATTCTGTTTCATTCATCATTCCATTAGCAGAATTGTAGCTAGTATAGTAATCCCCAGATGTCAATGGAAATAAATATTGTAAAAGAGAGTCATTCTCGTAGTTCACATAAAATTGATCTGAATATTGACCTTTTATTGAAAAAGAAGTTTCACTTACAATCGCATAAAGAGAATCTGGCTTATCACTATAAGTAATTAATATGTTTGCATCAGGATATAAATCAATATATTCTGAACCTGTTGGATCAGAGAATATAATAGTAGTTGGAACAATTGTATCAATAACACTTATTTCAGAAAAGTCCCAAAACAGATGGTTCTCTGTTCCATAACCATTTATATCTATATCCACAGTATCAAGATAAACCATGGTAAGTTCATCCCCAATTTGTGGTAAAACATTTTCTCCAGAAATACTATTCTGGGCGTTTGAAATTAGATAAAACAACACTAACAACACAGATAAAAGCATTTTTTTTAACATATCTCAAGTTATTAAATTTGACTTTATACAATACAAAGAACAAATATACTAAAATAAAATGCATTATTCAGGCAAAATTCTCTATTTTTTTCAATTAAATGAAAAAACAAATACTATTCTGCATTGCAGAGCTATTAACTAAACTGTATAACGAATAAGAACAAGGTTTGTTTTATATAAATTGCCATTTACACTTTTCTATCTGGTGTTGGGAAACACAATTTTCCCTTATTAGGGATTGTCAAACAACGGCGAAGCCCTCACGACCAAAGGAAGTAATAAACTAAGCCTTTAGACTTGTTCACTTCGATAAAAACTCACATCTGTCTTTTTTATATCAAATTGGCATAAACTCTATGTCATTGCCAATTATTTTGTCAAAAGTTTGTGCTTTCCATTTTTGTTTAGCCTCTTCTATGAGTTCTTTACTTGATGATACAAAGTTCCAGTCAATAAAGCGTTTTTCTGGAAAAGGTTCACCACCAAAAATATAGACAGTGCTATTTGCGGCAATAGTGAACTTGCATAAACTACTGTCCTTTCCTGTAAAGTTTCACCACGTTGTTAATGAATTTATCCCCCTGCTTTTGCTCATGGAGCTTAGCGGAATGAGCAAAAGCAGGGGGATTTGGTTTTAAAATGATAACTTGCTTAATTTTGTAATCACTTA
>JAQVOR010000035.1 GCA_028702535.1 Bacteroidales bacterium | reverse complement strand
TTGCCAGAAAATCAAATTGATGCAGATAAATATCTTAAAGCACACTTTACAGCAATTAAAAAGATGGGTTTTAATAGCGTAAGAATTATGGGTTGTCAAGTTGAACGCAGATGGGATTCTGATATTTTGACGACACGTTTATATTTTAAAAATCATGAGCAGGGACAAGTAAATCCTGATCCAGCTAGATGCGATGCAAAATTTTGTATAAGAGAGTGGGAGATATTAACTGATTTGGAAGGTGAAAATGGGAAAGAATACTATTTGCAAGCCATGCATCTTGTATTAGATGCTGCACAGGAGTGTGGATTAAAAGTTGTTTGGGTTATGGGTTGGGAAACCCAATATGTAAATGCAAATAATAACAAGTTTTGGCTTAGCTTACTTACGCCACCAAACCACACAATAAACCAACAGTTTTGTAGTTTTTTGCATGATGTTGCTAATGAATTCAAAAGCAATACAACATTAGTTTGCTATGATTTATTTAATGAATTGCTGTCTTTTGATGGGGTAGAAGGTTGTTCCAACCCTTCCCAGCTTAGTGAATCTGTAAAACAATTGGTTGCAAGTATTAAAACTATTGATGCAAACCATGCTATCACTGTTGGACTTCATTCAATAAGTGCATTTTTCCACCTTGGTGTAGAACCATTTAAGCATTGTGATGTTTATAGTTTTCATATATATGAGGAGAATTATGCTAGCCATGAAGTGCTAATTGGACAAATCACGAATAGGCAATTATATTATTTTAATAGAACAATTCCGTTTCCTTGGATGATAGGGGAGACTGGGAGAGAGTCTAATGGAGTGTTTGAAAGTGAATTGAATCAACGAAACTATGCCTCTAGCACCCAACAACAAAGTGTAAATTGTAATTCACTTGGGTATTCTTGGTGGCAACTCTATGATGAACCAGGAACCGAAACAGAAAAATTTGGACTCTTGAGATATCAAGAAGGTTCGGAGGCTGTACTATTATCTGAAAACGATAATAATTCTGTAAATATTTATGGCGATTATAAAAAAATAGTTGATTATAATACTCAGGGTACTGAAGGTTTAAATACTAGTGTTTTTAATTGTAACTTATCACAGAATAGTTGCACATTTCTAGGTAATGAATACGATTATTATACATATCCTCATATACCTGATGGTGCTAATACTCGCAGATGGAGAGGGAAAGTAACGTGTGGTGAATCTCCTGTTGTAGATGCTGTTGTAAAACTGACAGTAAATTATCCGGATGAGTCTAATACGTATATAGCTTTTTATACATTTACACAAAGTGACGGCATTTTCGATATTAAAATTCCAATTAGTTCCACTTCAGCTGCTATAACAATTACAAAATATGGGTTTACTACAAGCGAGACTCAGAATGTAAATAAGTGGAATGGTATAGGGCAACCGCCAGTATATAACTTAGCTGAAAGTCAATTGCCTGAAAAAGTGGATTATATTATAGATTATATTGTGAGTGAAGGGGCATCCCGAGCTATTACAAAATCAACAATGTTTAACAAGGATGTTATTGTAAATAATAATGCAACTTTAACCATATCTGCTCCAGTGTTTTTGTATGAAGATTCAAAAATCAAAGTCTTGCCCGGAGGAAAATTAATCCTTGTAGATGGAACTGTTCTTTCTGCAATCCATCAAAAATGGCAAGGAATAGAAGTAACAGGCACAACAGGCAATCCTGCCGAAATTCATACATCTGGAGATAACATAATTGCAAAAGCTGTAATGGGAATAACTTCCGATGGAGATGTAATTATTGATATAAACGGTACAAAATTCGTAAATAATAGGAATGATATTGTTGCAACTGACAATAATCAGCTAATTAAGATAAATTTTGCATCATTTTTAACAACAGAACGGGCTAGCACAACAATATCAAATTATTATACACATTTTAGCAATTGCGAAAATGTTTACATTACGAACACACATTATAGCGATGATAGAATCCATGAGCAAAATTCTGTAAATAAAGTTGGAGTTTTAGGCTCTGAGTCTGATATATTTGTAACAACAACACATCATAATAACCGTACTTCTTTTAGTGGATTAAAAAGGGCTATTGATGTACATCATGGCACATTAAATCTAAAATATGTCGATTTTACTGATAATATGCATGATATAAACATTAGTAATATTAAAGGTAATACTGTAATTGCCGGTTGTACATTTATTGTAAATTATGATTGGCCGATTGACGAGAACTTTTATAATTATTTTGTTTCCTTGTTTGAATGCGAGCAAGTGCAAATTGTTTATTGTGAGTTTTCTGATAATAGTTTACTGGCGAATGATGAACCTAAAAAAATTGGAATAAAGGCACATGGTATAGGGAAACTTGAGGTAAAACCTCATAATCTTGTTAGTGAAAACCGTACATCGTTTAATAATCTTAATTATGGGATTTTAGCAGATAGAGATATATTTAGTACATGCCAAATACTTGTAAAAGAAACTGACTTTACGTGCTCAAGAGGCATTTATCTCGGTAATTATTCAGGTTTTGGATCAGCAAAAATACTTAACAACAAAATTATCGTGAAGAATTATGCAGATTTTGATAAATACAAACTAAAAACTCTAAACGACGGCACCGGAACTCCACCAGATCCTTACGAACCAACACCAGACGAAACTAGATCTTATGGTATCTATATTGATGGAATATCAAACTATTATCAGATTGAAGGAAACAAAATAACATGTGATAATGGTGACCCTGTAAATAAATATGGAGTTGTGTTAAAAAATAATGGAGCAACAATGAATGAACTTTATCGCAACGAGATATACAATTTAGAAAACTCCGTACAAGCCCTAGGAAATAATAGAGTGCAAATTGATGACAATGATGATGGACTTCAAATTCTTTGTAATAAATTTAACTCAAATAAAACTGATATTTATGTTACAGGGTGCAATGAGTCACCTAGTTGGGGAATTGCTGGAAAACAGGGTACTGAAATTCAACCTGCCGGCAATACTTTCTCTTGTTATGGAAGTAATGTTTGTGATGATCCTGTAATAAACAACCATTTAAATGAATTTACATATTATACCCGTAGTTTATCCGATCCGAACTTCGACCCAAGTGAAACTCCTGGAAATGTAGGAGATAATAATACTGTGCATATTACTCCGATTGATCAGCATTTTAATGATGATAATTGGTGTATAAACAATATTGTTGATACAGATGTAATTATCAATCTAGATGTTGCTTATGCCGCATTGTTGAGTTCATTTACCCTTGAAAATTCAATTGACGATATGCTTGATGATATTGTTGATGGAGGAAATACTGGGCGGGTAATCTCTAATATTATGCATCTTGACGATAATTCTGCTTGGCTAACATATTATGATCTTATGTATAAGTCTCCTTATTTGAGTGACACTGTACTAAAAGATATTGCTAAAAAAGAAAATGGGCTTACGCCTCCAATGATTAGAGATATTCTGGTTGCGAACCCCCAGGCGGCAAAGAAAAAGGATGTAAGGAAGCTACTAAAACAAAGAGACATTCTATTGCCCGATTATATGATTGAGCAGATTGAAGCTGGCGAGGTCTTTATTTCTTCCAAAGAATATCTTGAGATACAAAAGTTTGAACAAAGAATTGAGTTTGAAAAATCTTTGTTTACACTTGCAAACTATTATTATGAAAACAAAGATAGCTTATCGTTTGCAGACGGTAGTTTGGTAAACCTTTTCAGTTTACGAAAAGAACCAAAATATATGTACATTTTAGCAGATTATTATGTAGAAGGACTTAGGTATAAAGAAGCTATAGAACTTCTTAATAGTATGTATGTTGATTGTAAGTTGACAGATCAGGAAGCTGTAGAGGTAAAGGATCTAATTAGTTTTATTACTTTTTATAAAAATTTGCTTGTTCTGACTAAAGATGATTTATATAACCTTAGTGATTTTTATTTAGAACAAGTAATAGTGTTTGCAAATAAAGGAGGCATTGCAGGTGCAAAAGCAAATCAGTTATTATACCTCAATAATGTGATATATAAACTAGAGGAAGTATATCAACCATCAGAGATTATTGGTACTAAAAGTTTTAGAATTGGAGGCGAATTCAATGAATCAAACCCAACATTTGATATTTATCCTAACCCTGCAAATGATTATCTTACAGTGGACTATAAACTTGCTGAACAAAAAGGCGATATAAGTATTGTAATTATAGATGTTATGGGAAAACCAGTTTACACTGAACAATTAAATAGTTTAGAGAATATTGTTCTTATCAACTTAAAAGATATTAAACCTGGAACTTATATTTGTAACTTGTTTAATGGAAGCGATTGTGATTTTGCTGAAAAATTTGTAATAAATAAATAATATAAATTAATAAGCCTGATAAATTTTGCTTATCAGGCTTATTTTTGTAAATTGTGATTATGAAAAATCCTTTAAAACTAATATTGATATTTGTCTTTATTTCTTCGATTCTTTATTCACAAGAAAGATTCTGGGGATTATATCCTGGGTGGAAAATAAATAAGGCAAATGAAAACAATAATGGATATACCCTTATTGGCTCTGATACTATAAATCAGGGTTATGCTAATACACCAATAATAATAAATATCGATCAATATGGTAATCAGGAAAGTGTAGTGAGATACATTAATGATACTGTTGATGGTATAACAACCTACTCCCCTAATGTATACTCTTTTTCAGATGAATATATCTCAGTATACGGTTCTTATATTGAGTATTACAAAGACTATAATCTATTCCCGATTTTAATGACTTTTAATAAAACGGACTTTTCTTTGGAATCAATTGTAAATCTGAAGACTTATTTTGAAAACAGATCTGCAATAATCTGGGTTCAGAAAGAATCAGGAAATGGAAAAAATATTTTAGCTGGGAATGTTCAATATTCTAGGCAATCAGATGCTCCAACTTTTTTTGGTTTTTATGATCCGATTACAGATACGCTTATCTATAAAGTATATGATGCACCATCTCATTGCAGGATGACACCTTATCAGATTTTCTCTACTGTTGATGGAGGCTATCTTCTCTCCTGTGAACAAGATATGACATATTCTTACCCTGAGGAAGTTTATGCTTGTATTCTTAAACTAGATTCTGAGGGTAATGAGCAATGGCGATATGTTGTTTCTGACAGAATTGTTGAAACGATATATGGTCCTGCTGAGCGTGCAACATATCGTCCACGTATATTTGATTCTCCTGATGGTAATTTTTGGTTGGTTTGGACAGATCCTAGAATTATAACACCGACATATATGGGTGGTAACGATGATTGTAGGGTTTGGATTGCAAAGTTAACTGATAACGGGGACTCCTGTACTCTTACAGAAGAAAGGGACTTAATGCATGAGTTTGATGATCCAGAGCAAAATTGGTGGTTAATCAATGATTCTTATCAAGCAGTAGATGGTACAATGTATATACTGTTACAGAACTTTTGGGATTATAAAAGTGCTATGGCAAAAATCCACCCCAATGGAGTTGGGGCATGGTTCAGAACATATAAGTGTTATCCTGAAGATGTTGGCTCAAGCTATACTTACCTAAAGGGAATGACCGCCACAAGCGATGGTGGTTTTATGCTTACCGGAGGTTACTTAAATCACGGAACAGAGATATTTCCCGAAGGTATAATAGCATCAGTTGTTTTCAAAGTAGATTCCTGCGGTTGTTTTGAAGAAGAAGGCTGTAACGACCATTGTATGGATTCGTACTCTGAGCATTATGTTTATATGGCTGAGGCAAGTGTTTATCCTAACCCTGCTAGCGATAAAATAACCGTAAGTTTTGATTATCAAGGTGGGGAAACGGAGTTTGAGTATAAGATTTATAGTTTGGATGGGAAAGCAATGCAGTCCGGGACATTTCGAGCACAGTTCGAGAACCTCTCTGTAGCACCTCAATGTCCCTTAAGTGTTTATGATTTACCATCTGGTTGCTACATGATACAGTTTTGGGGGGGAGGTAAAATTTTTACTGGTAAGTTTGTGAAGGAGTGAAAAGTGTAAGCCACTCCTTCCGAGGGGTTGAATGGCGAGTGCGTTGTACCTCGGAAGAAGTGAATGGAGAGCTATAAAATCTAATTTTTAATAAACTTTTCTTTTAAGCACTTGTTATCAGTGTTAATTATTAAAATGTAGAGTCCTTTTTGCAAAGCTGTCGTACTAACATTTATTATTTCACCTTCTGAGGCATTGATATTAGTGTGAAACATTATTTGTCCAGAAGTATTAACAATTTTCAGTTCTGCTTTATACAATTCATTCGTAGTTTTAATTGTTAGATTATCTGATACTGGATTAGGATATAGCATTAGTGTTTCAGTATTGTTTGCCATTTCTTTAGCAATATCAGTAATTGTAGCGTTCCATTTCCACATACCAGCGGTTGTCGCATCGCTATTAAAAGATCCAGACCAACCAGAGTTAAGGTTTATAAAATCTACATATAAATGCTGCACCTCATCAATTGTAGTCCATGTTAATCCACCATCTTGACTGTATGATGAGCCCGAAGCAGTTTCGGCAGCACCAGTTGAAAAAATCACATTTGTTCCTTCAACCCAGCATAATCCGTTTGTGAAAACAGTTCCAGTGGTAGTTATTTGTGTCCATGTTGCACCGCCGTTAGTAGTTTTATAAACATTGCCAGACTGATTTACTATTATACCATTATTTACATCTTTAAACGAAAAATTTGCATTTTCAGATGTTCCACCAAAATCATTGATAGGCGTATCAAATACTTCGAAAGTATTGCCCTTGTCAGATGAGTGATATAGTCTGCCTTTATTTGTTCCAAACCAAATATGATTCCCAATAACTTCGTAGTTGCGTACATAACCATATTCGCTTGTTTGCGGGTTTGGAATATTTGCAGCGGGTAATGCTGTCCATGTTGTACCACCGTTTGTTGTTGTGTAAAGTTCAAATTCTCCATTTATTGGATCGCCTTGACAAAATCCGTTATTCGCATCCCAAAAATACACAACATTAGTAAATGAGTTTGCATTATTATAAGTTGCAGTATTTTGACGTGTCCAAGTTGAGCCGCCATTAGTAGTTTTCCAAATTCCGCCAGTTTGTCCTGTTCCAGTTGGATAGGCTGCAAGCCATGCCGTGTTTTCATTGATTGCTGTAATCATTGATATTCCAAGACCAGTATTTCCAATATTAATAGTCCCTGCTGTCCAAGTTGCTCCGCCGTTTGTAGATTTAGTAAACTCTTGAATATTGGCACCACTACTTGATCCATCGTATGCTGTTGCCCAAACGGTATTTTCATTTACAATTGAAATATGATTTATGCCTCTTGAAGCAGTCGAAAAACTTGATGCTTGCTCTATCCAATTGCCTAAAGAACCTTCGTTAACACTGATATAGCCAGTTTTTGTTTCAGTATTGCTATTTGTTCCGTCAGAAATAGTTAATTTAACAGTATAGACACCTGCATTATTGTAGGTGTGTGATGGGTTTTGTGTTTGAGAAGTTCCGCCGTCACCAAAATTCCAAGTCCAATTTGTAGGACTACCAACCGAATTATCAGTAAAATTTACCGATTGTCCAGCTGTGATAGATGTTGTATTTGCATAAAAATCAGCGTTTAATGCAATAGAACCGCTTGTGGTGTTTATTTCAATATCGTCTATCCACAACATAAACTTACCGCTTGAAACATGGTGTATAGCAATGTAAACATTTTGCCCATTGTAAGATGAGAGATTGTAAGTGTGTTTTGTCCACGAAGCTGGAGCTTCAATAGGATTGGCACCTGAAACAACAGTAAAAGCCGATGGGCTATTATTTGTGGTTGAAACTAATACTTGATAAGTATTATTACCCCATGTTCCTGGTTTTGGACTTAATGCCCATAAACTTATTGATGAGTTCGTGCCAAGTTGAAGATTATCGGATATTAGCCAGTCATCACTTGCACTATTATCACTAGGACAAATTGCCATTCCAACTCTTTGACCACCATGTGTAGATGCTAGTGAAAAACCTGCATCACTAGGATTAAATGCCATAAATGATATAAAGTCTGATTCTCCTGGGAAATCGCAATCTGAACTACCGAAAGTATTGCTTTGATCACCATCAACAACAGACCATGGGAAAAAATTGTTTGAATAGTTAGCACATGATTCAAAGTCCATTGAAAATCCTGCATCAGTTGGAACAACTTTGATGTAATTTGTTTTTGTGGCGGTGTTAGTTGTAGAGCCATCGCCAACAGTAAGGCTTACATTGTATAAACCGCTTGTGTTGTAATAGTGAATTGGGTTTGGTGTGGTAGTGTTACCACCATCTCCAAAATTATACGACCAAGTAGTTGGATTTCCAAATGAGCCATCAACAAAGGAAACCGAACTACCTTTGTAGATAGAAGTGGGGGATGCCGAAAAATTTGCTGTTAATCCATAAGCAGGGTGAACAACAAACACTGCTTGATGGTCGTATGAGAAATCACCATTCCCACCACCTGCTCCAGTCCCTCCTGGGATTAATTCGTCAATTACATTATAACTGTTGTAATATCCGCTCCAACCCCAATTAAAGTGAAAACTTTCTGTTCCTTGATAACCATCACAAACAAATGCGTGTCCAGTAGTTTGGGCTTCATCATTTCCTGAATAAAACACAGGCCAACCGTTGTCAAGGTCGCTAATTACCATGTTTTTCCAATTAGTATCGGAGTAGTTTTCACGGTAAGCGTACATCGCATCTGAGTCGTAATTAAAGTAATTTACTAATGCTTCTTTAACATATCCATAAACATAAGCCCCCGAACCAGAGGTGCTATACATCATATCAACTGAAACTCCGCAGTGATACATTATTTTTGCTATTTCTGAGTTTGAGTTGCTTATTGCTACTGGCATCGCATCCCAATTATATAAAGATGCAGCAAAATTTGCTGATTGAGTTCCATAATTAGTGTCGTTGTATGAGTACGAACCTGTTCCATGATCTGGCCACTTATGATAACGCATAATTTGTGCCATCGCAGTTGCAACACAACCAGTATAAACATGCCCACAATCGCCACTTGCATCAGTAGGACAATCTTCATTGTAGTAACAACCCTGATCCCAAGCAATTCCCTCAATGTCCAATAGCGGACTTACGTTTTGTGTTTCTTTAGTAGGCGAAAATTGGTTGTTGTAATAGTCTGTCCATTTTTGCTTTACAGATGTGTCTCCTTTAAGATTGAGATTTATAACTTGAGAAATTTGATTTTTATATGAATTTAAAAAATACTCGTAGTTTTTGGGAAGTTTTGGATCGTTTAAGATAAATTTACCCTTAAAAGCATAACTCAAAACTGGTGTAACTTCATCGTCAGCCGAAATTATTGTATATCCGCCAGTTGTAAAATTAAACACATAATAAACTAAAATATTGTTATCGTAAACTTCAATATTATCAATTATTTTACCTACCGATCTGTAATCCGACCAGTAATTGTAATAGTTTTCTGCAACTTGTTTGGCTTTTGACACCTGCACTGGTGCAGCGAATATAAATATTGAAAATGCGAATGAAAATAAAGATAATAATGTGATTTTTTTCATAATAGAATATTAAATTTGTACAAATTTACATAAAATAAAGAAATTTGTTCCTAAAGTAGCGAAATAATATAAAGAGAAGCTTTTTCTAAAAGTTTTTTGATAATTTTGTATAAGTAATATATAAGTCAAACATCAAGTAAAATACTATGAAAAAAATTGTACTATTAGTGGTTTTCGTATCTTTCACTGCGTTGATAAATGCACAAGGTCTTCATTTTGGACCGCAAGTTGGTTTTAGTTTGACAAGTTTTATTGAAAAAAGTGATTTTGCTACTCCAGATTACAACTTAAAAATGGGCTATCAGTTGGGGCTTGCTGCAGAGTTTGAAATTATGAGCTTTGTTTATGTTGGTGCGTCTGTAAGTTTTTTTGAAAAAGGAACCAAAACCGTTAATACGTTTAGCAAAACGAAATTAAAATTGGGGTATTTGGACATCCCTATTTATATCGGATATAAAGTGCCTCTTGGTAATATAAGCGTTTTTGGTAATGTTGGACCATACTCTAGTCTTGCTTTAGTTGGTAAATACTCTTATCACTCAGAATATGGTGGGTATGAGATTGATGAAGATCACCCTGTCGAATTTGGAAATGAATCAGGATTAATAAAAAGATTTGATACCGGTGTTGTGTTTGGGGGCGGAGTTGAGTTTATGCAATGGCAGCTAAAAGCAAATTATGCTTTGGGGTTTGTTGATCTTGCCCCAGCAGACTATGTGTCTGCAAAAAATTCAGTTCTTAATATAACTTGTACTTATTTTATTGGACGAAATTTCTAGGTTTTTTTAAACAAATCTTTATTTTACAATAACTCCGTTATTTAATTGTTAATTCATAAGGGTTAACTATTTTTGTACAAAAGCGAATAGTAGATTATGCAAAAAGTAATAATTACAGGCGGAACAGGTTATATTGGGTCTCATACGGTAGTTGAATTTCAAAACGCTGGCTTTGAGGTAGTTGTAATCGACAATTTATCTAATTCTATAATTGAAGTTCTTGATGGAATTGAAAAAATCACAGGAATTCGTCCAATTTTTTATCAAGTTGATGTGACCGAGCAAAAAGACTTAGAAATTGTTTTTCAAAAGCATGGCGATGCAGTTGCTATTATTCACTTTGCAGCTTATAAGGCTGTTGGCGAATCGGTACAAGAACCACTAAAATATTATCATAATAATATACAGGGGCTTCTTAATGTTTTGTCAAATATGCTTAAATATGATATTCCAAATTTGGTGTTTTCATCTAGTTGTACAGTTTATGGACAACCTGATAAACTACCTGTTACAGAAGATACTCCTGTAGTAAAACCTGAATCGCCTTATGGAAACACTAAGAAAATTAACGAAGAAATAATTGACGATACAATTAATTCATCAGAAAATCTTTGTGCTATTTCTTTAAGATATTTTAATCCTATTGGTGCTCATACTTCTGCTTACATTGGCGAATTACCGCTTGGTGTCCCAGATAACTTATTGCCTTATATAACACAAACTGCTATTGGCTTGCGAAAAGAATTAAGCGTTTTTGGAGATAATTATAATACTCCTGATGGTACTGCAATTCGTGATTATATTAATGTTTGCGATTTAGCAAAAGCTCATGTTTTTGCAGTTAAAAGATTGTTGAACAATGTTTTAAAGTACGAAATATTTAATATTGGAACAGGCAAAGGCAGCTCTGTAATGGAAATAATAAAGGCTTTTGAAACTAGTACTGGGCAAAAATTGAATTACAAAATAGTTGATAGACGAGCCGGTGATATTGAACAAGTGTGGGCTGACACTTCTAAAGCAAATAAAGTTTTAGGTTGGAAAGCCGAAGTTTCTCTTGACGAAACTGTTAAGTCTGCTTGGGAATGGGAGAAGAAAGTTAAACGTGACTGATAAGTGTAGTTCGACATAATTTTTGAAGTTTAGATTGATGTAAAATGCTGAAAACCTAAAGATTGTAAATTTATTTTGGTCGGTCTGAATGTATCGTCCCTAACGAGACTTAAAAAACACTGATTATTGTTTTTACCAATATTACGTCCCTAACGGGACTAATGCCGTAGGCATTAATCGTTGGTAAAAAATTTCAGAACTTTTGATTTATTCGCAAACCAGCAATCCTCAGATTTACAACCTGAGTTCGATATAATTTTAAAGTTCAGATTGATGTAAAGTGCTGAAGATTAAGGCAAATCGATGAATATATCGAGATATGATGATGAGATTTAACGAAAATATTCGGCATTTTACACAAAGCTATCAATTAAACGGAAATAAATGAAGAATTTATCGGGTGTCTTGGTATCATTTTGGTATAAGGCAATGTAAACGTCAGTAAAGACCACAAAACCACAAAATTGATTATTTTTCAAAATCGGATAATCTAAAAACATAACAGCAAAATCGGATAATGTAAACGTCAGTAAATAAACAAACACAAACTATATTTAACTCAGTTTCGCAATGAACAAGCATTATAAAAACTCATTATTGTCCGATAAAAACCTCAAAAATTCTATCGGACAATAGTGATAAAAAAAGGAATCAAAATGTATGATCTCTGTTTTTTATATTTTATTATTGGTTAAGTATTAAGGGCATTCCATCTGAACCACCTATAACAACAATTTTTGAGTTTGGAGAGGTTGCAAGTTTAAGGGTGGTTTCTATTCCTCTCATTGTAAGCAAAGCTTGGGTTAAACTACTATTAATTATCTTATTAGCTGTAGCTTCCCCTTCTGCTTCAATTCTTTTTCTTTCAGCTTCTTTTGTTTCTTTTTCAATTCTAAACTGATAGGCCAAGGATTCTTGTTCTTGCTGTAATTTTGTTTCAATTGCATTCTTGATTTGAGGCGGTAAATTAATAGATCTAATTAAAACTGCACGAGTTTCTACCGAGTTATCTTGCAACTTCTGTGTTGTCTCGATTATAATTTCGCCTTCAACTTCCGCTCTTTTTGTTGAGTAGATTTCCTCGGCGGTATATCTACCCATAACTTGTCTAACTGTCGAACGTACTTCGGGAACAATAAGTTGATTCATATAATCTTCTCCAAATTGCTGATGTAAAAAAGGTAGCTTTTTAGGAATAGGATTAAAACGAACCGAAATTTCAACATTAATTGACAACCCATTTTTATCTAACACTTCCATTGTTTCTTCAGTTTTACGCTCTTTAACATTATAAACTATAAAGTCATTCCAAGGTGCAACAATATGAAAACCTGGCTGACTGATTCTTGTTGTGTCTAATCCACTGCCAAATGGTCTAAACGTAATAGCTCTTTCGCCAGGTTTTACTATGTAAAACATTGAACTGCCAAAAATGATTAACAGTAATAATAATACCGCTCCAGCGATAATAAACTTTTTGTACTTTTGAATATCCATATCTATAAAATTTAGTTTTAGTTATTTAATTTTAGGACTTATACACATAATAGGAACAGTTGATTTGCGAATAAGTTTAATCGCCATGCTTCCGACAAAGAATTTTTGTAATTTAGTTTCTTGTCGTGTCATAATTACAATTAAGTCAGCGTTAATATCGTCAGCATAATCGTTAATTTCATTAGCCATTATATCAATATCATTTTTTGTTTTTAGCAATTTAATCTGCGACTTTAATTCTAATTTGTCAAATATTGATTTAACTTGAGACATCTGTTTTTTTATTATATCACACATTATTTCGTCTTCAAAGTTTGTTGCTGAAACAATATGAACCTCCGAATTGTAAACTTGTGCGATTTTAATGGTATAATCTATTTTTTGTTTTGTCTCCTTAGTAAGATCCAAAGGTAAAACAATTTTATCACATCCTGTTTTGTTGGATCGGTTGGTAAAAACAACTAATGGACAATCTACATGGTTCAGTAAGCGTAAAGTTGTTGATGAGAGAGGTTTAGAGCTAACATCTGTTCCAATAAAAATGTAATCAGGTTTGAGTTCTTGCTCTGCATTAAGTATTTGTGTTATCACTTTCCCTGTTTCAATTCGAGTATGAATTTTACCCCCAGCAAAACTTGTCATTGGATCAATCAGACTATCCGCTTTGTTTTGGATAGTTTCGATTGTATTGCTGCTGCCATCAATCTTTCTAAGGCTTGGGATAACATGTAATACAAAAATATCTGAGTTTGTCTTACTAGAAAAAAACACACTCTGTTTAAAAGCTATTTCGGCCTGTTTAGAAAAGTTTGTAGGAACTAAAATTCGGTTTTTTCTCATAAATTTACTCTTCACATTTTATAGTGTCATAATTTTTGATATATTTACAAATATATTATATTTTATTGGATTATGAAAAAAATAGAAAATTCAGAGTTAATTATTAATAAGGACGGTAGTATATTTCATCTTCATTTGAAACCGGAGCAAGTTGCAAAAGACATAATTCTGGTCGGAGACCCAGGACGAGTAGCATTGATATCAGAGCATTTTGATAATATCGAATGCAAAGTCCAAAACCGTGAATTTATAACTCATACTGGAACATATAAAGGAAAAAGAATTTCGGCTGTTGCCACAGGAATTGGAACAGATAATGTCGATATCGTACTTAATGAGTTAGACGCTCTTGTTAATATTGACCTTAATAAACGAATTATTAAAGAAAACCACACAAAATTAAACTTAATTCGACTTGGTACATCGGGTGGATTACAAGAAGATTTAGATGTCGATACGTTTCTTATGTCTGAAATGGCAATTGGTTTCGATGGGCTTTTAAATTTTTATAAAGACAGAGAAAAAATTGGTAATGACGCAATTGAAGATGCTTTCATAAAACACATGGCGTGGAATCCGCGTATTGCAACGCCTTATTTTGCAAATGCCTCCGAAAGCCTTATGCAAAGAATAGACCAAGGTTTTAGAAGAGGTTATACTATTTCGGCACCAGGTTTTTATGGTCCGCAGGGACGCGAACTAAGATTAAAAATCCAAGATGCGAATATTAACGATAAAATTCGCTCTTTTAGATTTGAGGGTAAGCGCATTACTAATTATGAAATGGAAAGCTCTGCACTTTTTGGACTCGCTGCTCTACTAGGTCATAATGCTGCAACTGTTTGTGTTATAATTGCTAACCGATACGCTAAACAATACAGTAAAGATTATAAACCTTTTGTCCAAAATCTAATTAAAATTGTCTTAGATAATTTGGCGAAAAAAGAATAATAACGATAATTAAAATATCGAAAAATTGATTGAGAATAATCGAAATAAAAAAGTGATGCTAATATTGTTTTTAGAATCTAAATATTATTCTAAGCATCTTCAAAATATGTCCAGAGTGTGAAGTATATTAGGCAGATTACTGTGAGTTTTTATAAAAAAACAGAAATTATTATATTTTTTATATAATTTGATGTTTAAAATCTGAATTTATACCCAACTTTTAAGTATTTTTATCGTTTATATACTGTAAACTATATCATGGTTTGTTATTTAAGTGTAAATTATGAAATTAATATCTATTTTTTTTAAGATAATAGCTTGGTTATTGCTTATGTTTTTATTGCAGAACTCAACATTTGCTTATGAAAATGTGATTAATTATAGAGTAATAAAGACAAATTGCGATAGCCAAGGACAAGTACTCCAGCCAACTGGTCCTTTTTGTATTACTGATGCTCCTGAAAATTTAATAGCCTCTATTCCTGGTGGAACTTGGTCTGGTAATGGTATAATTGATCCAGTTAATGGGACATTTGACCCTTCTATTGCTGGAGCCGGAAATCATATAATTACCTATAATTCGGCAAGTGGAGCCGAAACTATGACAGTACACGTTGATGCTCTTGCAAATGCTACAATAACACCTGCTGGACCTTTTTGTGACAATGATGTTGTCGCATATTTGACTGCTGCAACTAATGGTGGAGTTTGGTCGGGGACAGGAATAACAAACGCATCTACTGGAGAGTTCGACCCCGCTTCTGCTGGAGCAGGAATGCCTACAGTCCAATATACAGTTAGTAACGGTGCATGTATTGATACCGATACCGAAACTATAACTGTCTATTTAAGTCCAATAGCTTCTTTTCCTCCTATACCAAATGTCTGTGAAACCGATCCAGCCTTTGATATTGTCCCTTTAAATCCAGGAGGAATATGGTCTGGAACAGGTATTACAAATCCAGCAAATGGAACTTTTGACCCTAGCATCGCTGCTCCTGGACATCACATGATTTCTTATACTCTATCAAATGCAAATTGTACATCCGTAAAAATAAGACGTTTGGATGTGGACTCTCTTGTAATTGCAACTATTACGCCTGTTGGTCCATTTTGTGATGATGACCCTTCGATAAGCTTAACTGCTACAGACATTGGCGGAACATGGTCGGGAACTGGAATTGTCGATCCAGTTAATGGGATTTTTGACCCTGTTGTTGCGGGTCTTGGTACTCATACTATTACTTATAATATTATTTCGGGTGCTTGTGAGGATACTGACAATATTGATATCGAAGTATTAACAGCTCCTGATGCTACAATAACTGATCCAGGCGAGTTTTGTAGTGATGATCCTCCAATAAATCTTGTTGCAGCAACTCCTGGAGGAATATGGGCAGGTCCAGGTATTACAGATCCTAATTTAGGAATATTTGATCCATCTCTTGCAAACGATGGTGCAAACGCAATATCATACACGGTCAGTAATGCTGGATGTATTAAAGTGGATAGTATTATAATATATGTTTATGATAATGCTGTTGATGCAAGTATTATTACTACTGGCCCTTTTTGTATCTCCGAAGGACAAGTAAGTTTAACTGCTGCAAGCCCAGGAGGAACATGGTCGGGAAATGGAATAATTGATCCTGTTAATGGAATATTTGATCTCGTTCTTGCCGGAATTGGTTCGCACTCAATACATTATGAAGTCGGAAGCCCACCATGTTTTGACTCAGATACTCAAATAATACAGATAGACGATACTTTAAGTGCAATTATTAATCCTGTTTTACCTGTTTGTGAAACTGATGCGGCATTTAATTTTACTGCTGCAAATTTTGGAGGGGTTTGGACAGGTAATGGAATTACAGATCCTGTAAATGGAACTTTTGATCCTACAAGTGCTGGTGCAGGAATTCATACTATTACTTACACAATTTCTCAAGGTGCTTGTACAAATATTGATAGTTTTGATATGCAAGTTGATGAGGATGTGGATGCAACTATTAGTCCAGCTGGACCTTTTTGCGAAACAGATACTGATGTAATATTGACAGCTGCTGATAATGGTGGAATATGGTCAGGAATTGGAATTACTGATCCTGTGACTGGAACATTTAATCCAAGTAGTGTTGGCCCTGGTACTTATACAATTACTTATTCAATTTCTAATGGTACGTGTTCCGATATAGATACAGAATTATTTACTGTTAGCACAAATCCCGATTCAGATTGGGGTAATATTGGTCCATTTTGTGAGCAAGACCCCTCTGAAGATATTATTCCTTTAATATTAGGAGGAGTTTTTTCGGGAACGGGCATAACCGATCCTGTAAACGGTACTTTTAATCCGCAAGTTGCTGGTGTTGGCACTCATAACATTTCATATACACTTGTAAATGGAGGCTGTACTTCCATTACAACTAAACCAATTATTGTTTATGATGATGTTGATGCAACAATTACCTCTCTTGGTCCATTTTGTGATAACGACTATGTTCTTATTTTAACTTCTGTTGAATCTGGAGGCTTATGGTCGGGACCAGGTATTGTTGATGCAAATTTGGGAGGATTTGACCCAGTATTAGCGGGTGTTGGAATACACGAAATTGTTTATAACATTAGTAATGCTAATTGTAGCGATAGCGATACAGCTTTAATTGTGGTTAATTTAAGTCCTGATGCAAATTTTGCACTTGTACTTGACATTTGTGAAACTGATCCCCCATTTGATTTAATACCTGTAAACGCAGGCGGTACATGGGCAGGAATAGGTATAACTGATGCTGTAAATGGAACATTTGACCCATCTGTAGCAGGAGCTGGACATCACATGATTTCTTATACTCTATCAAATGCAAATTGTACATCCGTAAAAATAAGACGTTTGGATGTGGACTCTCTTGTAATTGCAACTATTACGCCTGTTGGTCCATTTTGTGATGATGACCCTTCGATAAGCTTAACTGCTACAGACATTGGCGGAACATGGTCGGGAACTGGAATTGTCGATCCAGTTAATGGGATTTTTGACCCTGTTGTTGCGGGTCTTGGTACTCATACTATTACTTATAATATTATTTCGGGTGCTTGTGAGGATACTGACAATATTGATATCGAAGTATTAACAGCTCCTGATGCTACAATAACTGATCCAGGCGAGTTTTGTAGTGATGATCCTCCAATAAATCTTGTTGCAGCAACTCCTGGAGGAATATGGGCAGGTCCAGGTATTACAGATCCTAATTTAGGAATATTTGATCCATCTCTTGCAAACGATGGTGCAAACGCAATATCATACACGGTCAGTAATGCTGGATGTATTAAAGTGGATAGTATTATAATATATGTTTATGATAATGCTGTTGATGCAAGTATTATTACTACTGGCCCTTTTTGTATCTCCGAAGGACAAGTAAGTTTAACTGCTGCAAGCCCAGGAGGAACATGGTCGGGAAATGGAATAATTGATCCTGTTAATGGAATATTTGATCTCGTTCTTGCCGGAATTGGTTCGCACTCAATACATTATGAAGTCGGAAGCCCACCATGTTTTGACTCAGATACTCAAATAATACAGATAGACGATACTTTAAGTGCAATTATTAATCCTGTTTTACCTGTTTGTGAAACTGATGCGGCATTTAATTTTACTGCTGCAAATTTTGGAGGGGTTTGGACAGGTAATGGAATTACAGATCCTGTAAATGGAACTTTTGATCCTACAAGTGCTGGTGCAGGAATTCATACTATTACTTACACAATTTCTCAAGGTGCTTGTACAAATATTGATAGTTTTGATATGCAAGTTGATGAGGATGTGGATGCAACTATTAGTCCAGCTGGACCTTTTTGCGAAACAGATACTGATGTAATATTGACAGCTGCTGATAATGGTGGAATATGGTCAGGAATTGGAATTACTGATCCTGTGACTGGAACATTTAATCCAAGTAGTGTTGGCCCTGGTACTTATACAATTACTTATTCAATTTCTAATGGTACGTGTTCCGATATAGATACAGAATTATTTACTGTTAGCACAAATCCCGATTCAGATTGGGGTAATATTGGTCCATTTTGTGAGCAAGACCCCTCTGAAGATATTATTCCTTTAATATTAGGAGGAGTTTTTTCGGGAACGGGCATAACCGATCCTGTAAACGGTACTTTTAATCCGCAAGTTGCTGGTGTTGGCACTCATAACATTTCATATACACTTGTAAATGGAGGCTGTACTTCCATTACAACTAAACCAATTATTGTTTATGATGATGTTGATGCAACAATTACCTCTCTTGGTCCATTTTGTGATAACGACTATGTTCTTATTTTAACTTCTGTTGAATCTGGAGGCTTATGGTCGGGACCAGGTATTGTTGATGCAAATTTGGGAGGATTTGACCCAGTATTAGCGGGTGTTGGAATACACGAAATTGTTTATAACATTAGTAATGCTAATTGTAGCGATAGCGATACAGCTTTAATTGTGGTTAATTTAAGTCCTGATGCAAATTTTGCACTTGTACTTGACATTTGCGAAACTGATCCAGCATTTGATTTGATTCCTGTAAACGCAGGTGGTACATGGACAGGAATAGGCATAACTGATGCTGTAAATGGAACATTTGACCCATCAGTAGCTGGAGCTGGGCATCACATGATTTCTTATACTCTATCAAATGCAAATTGTACATCCGTAAAAATAAGACGCTTGGATGTTGACCCTCTTGTTGACGCAACTATTACCCCTGTAGGTCCATTTTGCGAAGATGAAACCGAATTAATATTAACTGCTGTTGATCCTGGAGGAACATGGTCAGGAACTGGAATAACAAATACTTCGACAGGTGCGTTTAATCCAGCGATTGCTGGTGTAGGTCTGCATACAATAACTTATGGACTTGCAGTTGGAGCATGTGAGGACACCGCAACTATTGATATCCAAATAGATTCTATTCCTGATGCTTCTGTTAATCCTGCTGGTCCGTTTTGTGAAACAGATGTTGCTGTAAATTTATCTTCTTTGTTCCCTGGTGGAACTTGGTCGGGTAGTGGAATAACTAATCCTACCAATGGAACATTTGACCCAGCAGTAGCTGGAAGTGGCGATTTTACTATTACTTACGATTTAACTAATGGAGCTTGCTCATCGCAGGGGACAACAATAATTCATGTTGATGCCGAAGTTGACGCAACAATTATACCTGTTCCTCAATTATGCGAATTTGATCCTGCGTTTAACCTTGTTGCTGCAAGTCCAGGAGGCGTTTGGAGTGGAGTAGGTATAACTGATGTTATCAATGGAACATTTGATCCAACTATTGCAGGAATAGCATTACACACGATAACATATTCAATTACAAATGGAACTTGTTCAGATACTGATTTTATAATTATTGATGTTAGTGCTGATCCAGATCCTACAATATTTGGTGCTGGTCCATTTTGTTCTGATGAACCCGCTGTAACTTTGGTTGCTGTAACACCTGGTGGCTCTTGGAGTGGAGTAGGAATAACAAATTCATCTACTGGAATCTTTGACCCTTCTGCTGCAGGTGGAGGAGATCATATTATTACTTATAATATAGCAATTGGTTCATGTGCAAATTCGTCAAGTATTACTATTCATGTTGATGCTGCCGTTGATGCCACAATTACTCCTGCGGGACCATTTTGTTTATACGATCCTGCAATTAATTTGGTAGCTGCTTCATCTGGTGGAGTTTGGTCAGGTGCTGGTATTACCAATATTAATCAAGGTACTTTTAATCCTACCGTGGCTGGAGTGGGGATGGTTAATATTACTTATAATATTGTAAATGGACTTTGTTCAGATTCCGATAATATTATTATTGATATTTTTGATGCACCCGATGCTACTATTACAGATCCTGGAGAATTTTGCAGTGATGACCCTCCAATTACACTTACGGCAGCGAGTCCAGGTGGAATTTGGTCGGGCTCTGGAATTACTGATCCTGTTAATGGAGTTTTTGACCCATCTGCGGCAAACGATGGTGGAAACAATATTTTATATACAGTAAGTAATGCAAATTGTACATCTGTAGGAAATATTACAATATATGTTTATGATGCTGCCGTTGATGCTACAATTACAAGTGTAGGTCCTTATTGTATAAGTGATGGACAAATTACACTTAGTGCAGTTAGTCCTGGCGGAGTTTGGTCGGGTAATGGTATTATTGATGCTATTAATGGAATTTTTGATGCAGAAATTGCTGGTGTAGGGACACATGCTGTAACTTATGAGGTTGGAAATCTTGCGTGTTTTGATACAGATACACAAATTATTCAAATTGATGATACTTTAAGTGCAATTATTAATCCTGTTTTACCTGTTTGTGAAACCGATGCGGCATTTAATTTTACAGCAGCTAATCCTGGTGGGATTTGGAGTGGAACAGGAATTACAAATCAAACAAATGGAACTTTTAATCCGATAGGTGCTGGAGCAGGAATCCATACAATTACTTATACTATAACTCAGGGTGCTTGTACAAATATTGATAGTTTCGAAATGCACGTTGACGCTGATGTAGATGCTACTATTACGCCCGCAGGTCCATTTTGTAATAATCAACCAATAATTAGTTTGCATGCAGTTGATGCTGGAGGCACTTGGTCAGGTAATGGCATTGTTAATATTAATGATGGATTATTTCATCCAGGTTTGGCTAATGTGGGGGATAATATCATAACATATTCAATTGTAAATGGTACTTGCTCTGATACTGATACAGAAATTATTCATGTTGATGCTTTACCAAATACGACAATCTCACCAGCAGGTCCGTTTTGTGAAAATGATCCTGCAATCAACTTGACTGCTGCAACACCTGGTGGTTTTTGGTCGGGTAACGGCATTACAGAATCTTTTCTTGGAACATTTGATCCCGTGATTGCTGGTGGTGGAAATCATATTATAACTTATGAAATTACAAATGGTGCATGTTTTAATTCTAGCACATTAAATATAATTGTTGATGATTTCTATGACGCAACAATTACGCCAGCAGGTCCGTTTTGTAATACTAATCCGCCTGTAAATTTAAGTGCAGCTTCTACTGGAGGGGTGTGGAGCGGAACAGGAATTACAAATCCATCAACTGGAACTTTTCATCCTGGCATTTCTGGACCTGGCGATTTTGTAATTCACTATCAAACTAGCAACGGTTTATGTAGCGATTTAGATAGTATAAGTATCCATGTTGATGAGTTTTTTGTCGCTGTTATTAGTCCAATTGGTGATTATTGTGAAACGGATCCTTTTGTAAATCTTATTGCCTCTAATCCAGGTGGTTTATGGAGTGGGAATGGTATAATTGTTCCTGCATTGGGTACTTTCGACCCTGCAACTGCTGATGTTGGAGACCATTTGATTACTTACGAAATTAGTAATGGTGCTTGTTATTCGGTTGATACCGAAACTGTACATGTTGACGCTCAACCAGATCCTACTATTACTCATGTTCCATTCTTGTGTGCAAATGAACCTCCATTTAACTTGACAGCTGCACAAAGTGGTGGCGTTTGGTCTGGTAATGGAATTACTAATTCAACTAATGGAACTTTTGATGCGTCTGTTGTTATTCCTGGAAATCATATTATTACTTACATTATTGTTAATGGAGCATGCTCTGCTAGTGATACAGAAACAATACATGTTGATGCTTATCCAAATACTAATTTGTTGCCAGTAGGACCATTTTGTGAAACAGATGCTGATATTGATCTTGTTGAACCTTCCCCAGGTGGCTTGTGGGCTGGTAACGGTATTATCAACACATTTACAGGTATTTTTAGACCCTCAGTTGCTGGTGGTGGAACACATGAAATAACTTATACAGTTGTAAATGGTGTATGTACATCAGTGGGAACAACCAATATTATTGTTAACACCTCTGTAAATGCCGAAATTACTGATGTTGGACCATTTTGTGAAACAGATGCTGCTGTAAATCTTGTAGCTGTTAGTTCTGGAGGAACATGGTCGGGTAATGGAATTGTTAATTCAACGACAGGATTATTTAATCCGGCAAACGCAAATCTTGGGAATAACACTATTACTTATTCTGTCCAAAATGGTGTTTGTAGCGATACAGATAACACAATTATACTTGTAGAGGCTGCTCCTGATGTATCAATTTTAACGACGGGTCCATTTTGTGAAACACAAGGAAATCAACTCTTTACTGCAAATGTTCCAGGAGGTACGTGGAGTGGTAATGGAATAGATGTTATGGGAAACTTTAATCCCAGTGTTGCTGCTGTTGGAACTCATTCAATAACATATACACTAAATGCAGGTGCTTGCGTTGTTATCAAGCAAGTTGATATTACTGTAAATGAATTTATTGAAGCCGAAATAAGCTCAACTGGTTCATTTTGTTATAATGATACACCATTTTATTTGTCTGCAACTAATTCTGGCGGAGTATGGTCGGGTGCTGGCACTAATTTAGACGGGTTGTTTTCTCCAGCTTTAGCTGATGTTGGTAATCATATAATTACTTATGAAATTACAAACGGGGCGTGTTTCGATACTGATGCTCAAACAATTACTGTAAATAGTAATCCTGATGCTACAATTAGTGGTCCTTCCGATGTCTGCTTGAATGATCCAAGTTTTAATTATACTGCCGTTGATGGTGGCGGAACTTGGTCGGGTGCTGGAATAACCGATGTTGTTGCGGGTACTTTTAATCCTGCCGTATCAGGTACAGGTAGTTTTTTGATAGTCTATGAAATTACTGTAAATGGCTGTTCTTCAATAGATTTTGATACATTAACTGTTCACGATATACCTGTTGTTACAATTTCTGGTCTTAATCAACATTACTGCTTAAATGATGAGGCTCACATTGTGAATATCTCTCCAACTGGTGGGGTTTTAACTGGCGGTGCAATTGCTGGTACTTTGTTTGACCCACAGATTGCAGGGGTTGGTACTCATCAAATTACTTATGTTTATTCTGATATAAATGGCTGTTCTGATACTGCATATTTTAATCTTGAAGTCCATGATATGCCAGTTACAAGTATTTCAGGAATTGATGATTATTATTGTATTTATGAAGACACAGTTTATCCTGTACTTTTACCTCTTGGCGGAACTTTGGTGGGGCAAGGTACTTTAAATAATCTTTTTATTCCACATCTTGCAGGTGCAGGAGAGTTTGAGCTCATGTATCATTTTACAGATATTTATGGATGTTCGGATACCTCTTATATTAATACAAGTGTTATAGATTATTCAAATATTACATTTGATATTACTCAACCATTATGTTTTGCAGATTCAAATGGAGCGGTTATAGCAAATGTTACTGATGGAATTGCACCTTTTAGCTATTTGTGGAGTGATTCTGGTGCTACTATTATTGATAATATCACAGATGTCTCATCAGGATGGTATTATTTATCTGTAACAGATAGCCTTGCTTGTATTACTGTTGATAGTGTTTTTGTTGACCAACCAACTGAGTTAGTTGTGGATGTAATAAGCTATTCTGGTGCAAGTTGTTATGGCTACCAAGACGCTTGGGCTTTAGCAAGTGCAAGTGGAGGAACTCCTGAATATCAGTTTTTATGGGATGACGCACCATCAACAGATTCTACATTATTAGAAAATGTACCTGTGGGTAATTATATTGTAACTGTAACAGATCATAATTTGTGTCAGGCAACGGATACTGCTTTTATTGTCGAGCCAGATATTTTGTCTTTAAGTTTTACAGATATTTTAAATCCGAGTTGTTTTATGTATAGCGATGGAACAGTTACTGTTGTGCCAGAGGGAGGAACTCCGTCATATACTGCTGTTTGGAATGATGCCGATACAACAACTGGTTTTACTGTTTCTAATCTTTCGGCAGGATATTATTCTGTTACAATTACCGATATTAATAATTGTCAAATATCTGATAGTATCTTAATTACTCAACCTGATTCTTTATATCTTCAAGCAATAATAAATCCTGTAATTTGTACGCAGCAAACAGGGTCTGTTGTAATTACAGTACATGGAGGAACTTATCCTTATGATTATTATTGGTCAAGCGGAGATACATTGTCGATACTATATAATGTGATTTCACAAACTTATGGTTTAACAGTAGAAGATGCAAATGCTTGTTCGATTGATACGTCATTTTTTGTTCCTACTGAAGGTGGTATAAACGCAAATATTACACAAACAAATCACAATTTGTGTTATGGTGATAAAATAGCTGAGCTTATCGCTTTTTCTAATCTTGCTGCTATGCCGCTTAGTTATCACTGGTCTAATTTTGTTATAGATTCTGTAAATCCTAATTTGCCAGCTAATGAATATTTTGTTACTATTACTGATGCCTGGGGCTGTTCTGGAATAGATTCGATTATTGTGTCGGAGCCTGAAAAACTAATTGTACAAGTAAGCTCACAAGATATTAGATGTAAAGGCGAGCATACAGGAATAGCAAATGTGACAATTCAGGGTGGAACACCATCTTATTCGGTTGAATGGCAAAATGGAGATAATGGTTACATTGCCACAGGATTAGGTGCTGGCCCAATTTGGGTAACAGTTACTGATGCTAATAATTGTTCCGAAAGTGGACATTCGATTATATCAGAACCATTAACAGGAATTGCAATTAATACAAATATTAAACAAGTTACTTGTTATGGTGCTCAAGACGGTGAGATTAACGCATTCGCAAGTGGTGGGAATCCTCCATATTGGTTTACTTGGTATATAAATGGAATCGAAATTAATAGTGCTACAATCAGAAATCTTGACCCTGGTTTGTATACGCTTATGGTAAGCGATAATAATGGATGTACTAAAGATACAGTAATTCACATTTATACAGTAAACTCTTTAACTGCTACTGTGGAGGTCGGAAAAACATCCTGTATCGGTAATTATGATGGCTATATTGCAATCTATGCAGAGGGTGGAACAGAACCATACTCATATTACTTAATGGGTACGCAATGGAACTCAAATATTATCGATTCTTTGTATCGCGGAGAATACTATATAACTGTTATAGATACAAATAATTGCGAATTTAATTTAGGTCCTATTTCTGTTGGCGATACAGACGAGGATTGCCTTAGAATTCCTGCCGCATTTAGTCCTAATGGAGACGGTTATAATGATGAGTTTTTTATAGAGAATCTACATTTATATCCTCGTGCTGTTGTGCAAATTTTTAATAGATGGGGACAACTGCTATACGAAGAACCTGGAACTAACGGCTTTTGGGATGGAACCTATAACGGAAAGCCAGTACCTACAGGTGCCTATCTATATAATATTATCCTAAATATTGATGAAGACCCAAGAGTGGGGACTATAACTATTATTAGATAAGCTATTCTCGGTTTAACTGTTCTTGGTGCTCTGCTAATTTTACGCTAAAAGTTTAATTTTAGTAAAAAATCTTATCTTTACTTATTTAATATGTTATATTATGAGAAAACGACTTGTTATTTTGATGATTTTAAGTGTGAGTTTTTGTAATAATAAGATTTTTGCAGATGAATTATATAAATATCTTATCCCATTTCCGCAGCAAATTAAGATTGATACTTTAGAAGTTTGCAGTCTTAAATCTGAAACCTTCCTTAAACTTATTGATAAGTTTGAAGAGAATAATAAGCCTGTTAATTTTATGCTTTTTTCTCCTGTTTATGGGATTAACAGAATTAGAACAGGCTTCAATAATGAAAAACTAACTAAGGGTGGATATCGTCTTAAAATTGATGAAAATAAGATTTCGATTTTAGCTTATGATGAGGCGGCTTTATTTACTGCATGGCAAACATTAAAGCAAATTCTCGCTTATTCAATATCCGAAAAAATAATAATTCCGTGTTTGATGATTAACGATTTTCCTGATTTTGAGCGTAGAGGTTTTATGCTTGATATTAGCAGAGATAAAGTTCCAACAATAGAAACTTTGTATCAGATAGTCGATTTTTTAGCAAATTGGAAGATAAACGAATTCCAACTTTATACGGAGCATACTTTTGCATACAAAAATCATCAAATTGTTTGGGAAAACAGCAGCCCCATGACAGCAGAAGAAATGCAAAAACTTGATGAATATTGTAAAAAGAAATATATAGATTTAGTCCCTAATCAAAATTCATTTGGACACATGGAAAATTGGCTAAAGCATGATGACTATCTAGAATTAGCTGAGTGTCCAACTACATGCCAAACAATTTGGGGACCTAGCAAAAAACATAGTCTCGATCCAACAAATCCAAAATCGTTTGAGTTAATGCAGGAATTATATTGCGAATTATTACCTAATTTTTCAAGTGAGTTTTTTAATATCGGCTGCGATGAAACAATGGAACTTGGACTTGGCAGGTCTTCGGAAACATGTCGAAAATTTGGCAAAGGGCGAGTTTATCTTGATTATCTGGTAAAACTTAATAAGGCGGTCAATGAAAATGGAAAAACTGCTCAATTTTGGGGAGATATTATTGTAAATCATCCTGAACTTATTCCAGAATTACCTAAAAATATGATTCCTATGGTATGGGGATATGATGCAAATTTTAATGCTGGAAAAAACTTGCAAAAATTTAAAGATGTGGGATTCGATTTTTATGTTTGTCCTGGAACTTCATCGTGGAACTCGTTAATTGGACGTAATGATAATGGGTTTGAAAATTTGCGAAATGCAGCAATTAAAGGAAAAGATTATAGCGCAAAAGGATATCTTAATACGTGCTGGGGAGATTATGGACATTGGCAGCCATTATCGGTAAGTATGCCCGCTATTATGTTGGGAGCTGCTTATTCGTGGAATTGCACCAGTAAATCGCTTGAAAACCTTCAATTCTTGCTTAATAATTATGTGTTTCAAGATAAAACTGGGAATACTGCTAAAGCAATTTTAAA
>JAQVOR010000142.1 GCA_028702535.1 Bacteroidales bacterium | reverse complement strand
CATATTTAAAATAAATACATATTTTTGCAGTCTTGTTTTTTTAAAAACAATGGGTCCCATAGCTCAGTTGGTTAGAGCACCTGACTCATAATCAGGGGGTCCTAGGATCATGCCCTAGTGGGACCACAGGCAATAGCTTTCGAGAAATTGGAGGCTTTTTTTGTGCTTTAGATTTGTGCTTTAGATTAGTGTATTACTGGTATTAAGGGAGGCTTTAGGGATGAATTTTGACTTGTTATTAGCTAAATTTTGCGTCCCGAAAAACAACAAAATAGTTTCGTCAATCCTCCATACTTTATTATTTGACAAACCCTTAGGAATGCAAAATCAGATTTATTAATAGGCTAAAGAGTATTATTTTGCAGCTTGTTCATGAGAAAAACTCTTAGGATCGAGTAAAGGTAAAATAGCATTATGCAACATAGTCCCTTGAAAATGGCTTGCCATAACGCCACGACATGTTGAGATTGCAATTGAATTTAAAGTGGTAACAATAGTATCTGGTAAATTTACTTTTTTTGTTTTACTGTCGCAATAATTGACAAGATCTTCAATTTTAAAAATACAGTTTATTTTCATAGAACCAAGTTTAGTCTCTTTATTTTCATGCATGATGTCAACCTGTGGGAGTACAAAGACTAATTTTTGGTCTGGAATATAGCTCTGATAAAGTTTAATAAATCACTGAAAATAATAGGTCTTCAATGTCCTTCTACATGTTGATGTCGCTAATAACCTGAGTTCGACATAAATAATATTTCAATTATTGCTAACTAAATATGTAGGTTTAGTTTTTGTTCCATCTAATACTGGTTTTTAGTTCGCATTCCATTTCACAACATTTCACAAACTCTCATAAAATTATTTCACAAACAAATTTATCACAACAAAATCTCACGTTTTTATTTAAAACAATTCTAAATTACATAAATACTTATATAATATGTTGTTTAATCATACAAATACATAGCAAAAATTTTACTTTTGTAAGTGATTTTTTGCAAGAATTGTTATGAGTAGAAACTCGACTATTGAACATAAGGGTGTTGTAGCAGATGTTAAAAGTGATGCTATTTTAGTTGATTTAGTTGTTCAATCAGCATGTGCTGCATGTCATGCTAAATCAGTTTGTGGAATAGATTCGTCTCTAAAAACAATAGAGGTTAAAACTGATAAAAAAACATTTAACATAGGAGAAAAAGTTAAAGTAGTAATGCGTGCATCGCTTGGTATGAAAGCATTATTTTTAGGATATGTACTCCCTTTTATTGTTGTGGTAACAACATTATTAATTTTAATATCTTTAAATGTGTCCGAAGGTTTATCGGGTTTGATATCTATTCTAATTTTAGCACCTTATTATTTAACCCTGTATTTTTTTAATGATAAAATAAAGCGAGAATTTAATTTCGATATAGAAAAAATTTAATTACTAGATTATGGATATTATTCTAAATACCTTAATTACACTTAGTGCTTTGGGAGTTGTACTTGCAGTAATACTTTTTGTAGTTGCACAAAAGTTCAAAGTTATCGAAGATCCAAAAATTGATGAAGTTGAAGCCTGTACCCCAGGTGCCAATTGTGGTGGTTGTGGGCTTCCAGGCTGTCGTGGATTTGCCGAAGCTTGCGTTAAAGCCGAAACCCTCGAAGGACTATACTGCCCTGCTGGTGGAAATGAGGTCATGAAAGAGATAGCCGACGTTTTAGGCTTGACAGCAGAAGAAAAAGAGCCTCAGATCGCAGTGGTTAGATGCAATGGATCTCATGATAAACGCCGTAAAACCACCACGTATGACAGTGCATTATCTTGTGCAGTTTCGGCTACATTATTTGGTGGCGATACTGATTGTCAGTATGGCTGTCTTGGACTAGGAGATTGTGTTGAAGTATGTACTTTTGACGCTATCTATATTGATGAAGAATCTGGATTACCAATTGTTGACGAAGATAAATGCACAGCCTGTGGAGCGTGTGTAACCGCATGTCCTAAAGATATTATTGAATTAAGAAACAAAGGCAAAAAGAGCCGCAGAATTTATGTTTCATGTGTAAACCACGATAAAGGAGCTCCGGCAAAACGTGCCTGCGATTCAGCTTGCATAGCTTGTAATAAATGTGTAAAAGCTTGTCCTTTCGATGCAATTGTTGTCGAAAACTTTTGTGCATACATCGACTACGAAAAATGTAAACTTTGTCGTAAATGTGTCGAAGTATGTCCAACAGGTGCTATTTTAGAATTAAACTTTCCACCACGTAAAGTAAAAGTGGAAAATACAGAAACCAGCGAAATAGAAAACTAAACGAATAAACTAATTATAGGAGATATAACAGTGTTAAAAACTTTTCCAAAAGGCGGTGTACATCCTAAAGAGAACAAATTCTCGGCAGGGAAACCCATCGAAACCATCGAATTACCAAAACAGGTAAGCATTCCTATTGCTCAACATATTGGAGCACCAGCAGAAGCTGTTGTAAAAAAAGGGGATCAAGTAAAAGTTGGCCAACTAATCGCTAAAAGTGGCGGTTTTGTTTCTACAAATATTCACTCATCAGTATCGGGAACAGTCTTAAAGATTGATAATGTGTTGGATACTTCTGGATATAAAAAAACCTGCATAATTATTGATGTGGAAGGCGATGAGTGGTTAGACAGCATTGACAAAAGTACTGAGTTAAATACAAATATCGATATTTCGGTTGATGAAATCAGAAATAAAGTTTTGGATAGCGGAATAGTCGGACTTGGTGGAGCTACTTTTCCAACTCATGTTAAACTATCTGTTCCTCTAGGTAAAACTTGTGAGTATTTAATTATAAATGCTGTTGAGTGCGAACCATATCTCACTGCCGACCACCAACTTATGCTAGAGAAAGCAGATGAAATAATGGTGGGAAGCCAACTAATGCAAAAAGCAATTGGTGCTAATAAAATACTTATCGGCATTGAAAACAATAAACCTGACGCAATAAAAATAATGAGCGAAGTTGCCAAAAAATATGAAAATATTGAAGTGTCTCCTCTAAAAGTGATGTACCCGCAAGGAGGCGAAAAACAACTAATTAAAGCTCTTATCAACCGAGAAGTCCCATCGGGAGGGCTCCCAATTAATGTTGGGTGCGTTGTACAAAATGTAGGAACCGCATTTGCAATTTACGAAGCCGTCCAAAAAAACAAACCACTATTTGAGAGAGTAGTTACAGTTACAGGGACATCACTATCAAAACCTTGTAATATCTTAACAAGAATTGGCACATCTACAATTGAACTTATCGAAGCAGCCGGAGGATTGCCCGAAGATACAGGAAAAGTAGTCAGCGGCGGTCCAATGATGGGAAAAGCACTTAGCGCAATTACAGTTCCTGTTACAAAAGGAACATCAGGAGTTCTTATTATTCCAGCTAAAAAATCTTCGCGACCAAAAACATATAATTGCATTAGATGTGGGCGGTGCATGAATGTTTGCCCAATGGGATTAGAACCATACAAGCTTAAAAACATGTGCGTCGTAAAAATGCACGAAGAATTACAAGCAGAAAGAATTTTAGATTGTATTGAGTGTGGTTCATGTGCATATACATGTCCGGCAGGTATTCCCCTACTCGACTACATAAGATTAGGAAAAGCAAATTTGAATAAAATATTAAGATCAAAAAAATCATAAAACAATGGCTATTAACAAGTTAACAGTTTCGATGTCTCCACATGATTATGGAAAGTATTCCGTCAAAAAAATCATGTCAGGAGTCGTTCTTGCAATGATACCCGCTCTACTGGTATCTGTTTATTATTTTGGTTTTGATGCCATTAGAGTTAATCTGATTGCAATAGCGTCATGTGTATTTTTTGAATGGCTATTTCAGAAAATTTTTATTAAAGGAAAACTAACAATCAATGATGGCTCTGCTGTTGTTACAGGGATGTTACTAGCTTTTAATGTCCCTTCAAATCTGCCATGGTGGATTATTGTTATTGGAGCTTTAGTAGCAATAGGAATTGCAAAAATGACATTTGGTGGATTAGGTAACAATCCTTTTAATCCAGCATTAGTAGGTCGAGTTTTCTTACTAATATCATTTCCTGTGCAAATGACATCCTGGCCAAAAGTTTCAGTTCTCAATTTTGCTATGACAGATGCTCAAACTGGTGCAACTCCGTTAGCAATTGTAAAAGAAGGATTAAAAAATGGAGAATCTTACTCCTCTATTATGAATTCCATGCCACATGAATATGTCGATATGCTTATGGGAAATATTGGAGGCTCACTTGGAGAAATATCTGCTGTCGCTCTCATTTTAGGAGGTTTATTTATGTTATTCCGTAAAATAATTACATGGCATATACCTGTTTCAATTATTGGTACTGTGGCAATTTTTACTGCAATACTTTATGGAATTAACCCTGAAACTTATGCAAGTCCAGTTTTTCATCTTCTTACAGGCGGCTTAATGTTAGGAGCTATTTTTATGGCAACTGATATGGTTACATCACCCATGACAGGAAAAGGAATGCTAGTTTATGGTGTAGGAATTGGGGTAATTACTGTTCTTATCAGAGTGTGGGGGGCATATCCCGAAGGAGTATCATTTGCTATCCTTATAATGAACGCAGTTGTACCACTAATTAATAATTGGCTAAAACCAAAACGATTTGGAGAAACCATTAAAAAATAATTATCATGGCAAAGAAAGAAAGTACATTTTTAAATATGACGCTCACTCTGTTTATCATTACAGCAGTTGCAGCAGTTGCGCTTGGATATGTTTATAATATCACAAAAGAGCCTATCCAAAAAGCAAAAGATAAAAAGCTAAAAACTGCTATAAATATCGTTGTTCCAGGAGCCGATAAGGGTACAATCGAAATAGAGACAGTAAAAATAGAAGGTAAAGACTTATTTATTTATACAGTTAGTATTGATGATAAAATAATTGGAACTGCAATTAATTCATTTTCAAATAATGGCTTTGGTGGATTAGTTAGAGTTATGGTTGGTTTTGATGAAAATGGTAAAATTATTGACTCTGATGTCCTTGAACATAAAGAAACACCAGGCTTAGGAGACAAATCAAGCAAATCTGTAAGCAATTGGAACGAACAGTTTAAAAAAATGGATATCTCTATAATGAAAGACAAAACCCTCAAAGTAAGTAAAGATGGTGGAGAAGTTGATGCAATAACTGCTGCAACTATTACTTCGAGAGCGTACTGTGATGCCATACAGAGAGCTTGGACAGTTTATGTGGAAACTATTGACGACAATTCCCAACAAAAAGAAACTACCGAAACAGAAATAATTGAAGAAAATACTTTGGAAACAAAGACTGTAGATATTGTTGAACCAAATGAAGGAGGAAACGATAATGAATAACTTAAAAAACTTTACAAAAGGATTTTTTAGAGAGAATCCAGTTTTTATCTTGCTGTTAGGATTATGTCCTACTTTAGGTGTTACTACATCAGCAATAAACGGTCTTGCAATGGGGCTTGCAACCACATTTGTACTAATTGGCTCGAATGTCGTTATTGCTCTAATCAAAGGACTTATTCCAGATAAAGTGAGAATTCCTTCATTTATTGTTGTAATTGCTTCATTTGTAACAATTATCGACCTTGTAATGTCAGCTTATGTGCCAGCATTATACGAATCATTAGGATTGTTTATCCCACTAATAGTTGTAAACTGTATTGTACTTGGACGTGCAGAAGCATTTGCCTCAAAAAACACCGTTTTCTCATCACTAATAGATGGCTTAGGAATGGGATTAGGTTTTGCCTTTGCTTTAACTTTATTGGGTGGACTAAGAGAAATTCTTGGCAGTATTGCTATTTTTAATTGGAAAATTTTTGAAGGAATTGCTCGTTTAATTAATCCAGCAACTGATTATACTCAACCTGATGGAATATTAGTTTTTGTACTTGCTCCTGGAGCTTTCTTCGGATTAGCATACCTCATCGTTTTAATGAAAAAAATAAGCAAATAAGTAATTTGAAAAAATAAAAATTATGGAATATATTTTAATAATAATCGGGGCTATATTTGTTAATAATATTGTATTAGCACAATTTCTCGGAATATGTCCGTTTCTTGGAGTATCAGGAAAAGTAAAAACTGCAGTTGGTATGGGTGGAGCTGTGCTTTTTGTAATGACCTTAGCTACTATCGTTACTTGGCTTATTTACACTTATATTTTGTCTAAATTTGGAATAGAATACATGCGGACAATTGCATTTATTTTAGTTATTGCCTCACTTGTACAGATGGTCGAGATTATTCTTAAAAAAATAAGCCCATCATTATATCAAGCTTTAGGAGTGTTTTTACCGCTAATAACAACCAACTGTGCTATTCTTGGTGTTGCAATTCTCGTAATTGATAAAGATTTTAATCTCACATATAGCGTAGTTTATGCCGTTGGAACAGCTTTAGGCTTTTTATTGGCTTTGGTAATTTTTGCTGGACTACGCGAACATATCGAAAAGTTGCCTATTCCTAAAGCAATGCAGGGAATTCCCGCAGCTTTGGTTATGGCTGGTATCTTGGCACTTGCTTTTATGGGATTCTCAGGTTTGGTGTAAAATTGGAAACTAACATCCTTACTTCACAATTTTAGAAATTTTGATTATTCCAATAATTTTATCTTCTAACTTAAGATTACCAGCTATCCAGTAACTGGCTCACTCGGTTGCAATCCGAGTGTTGGTATAATCCAAGTGTTGCGGCTACTGTAATCCCAATGTTTTTTAACTTTCCATCCACGCTTTTGAAGTACAATCAATTTTTGCGGTTTTGGTTTTGTAGTTTTTACAGAGGTTTACATTACCACAAATTTAAGGTTAATCTTTAAATCTGGGGATTACTGATTTGCGAACAAATACAGGAGTTCTAAATCTTTATTAGTGCCCAATAAAAATGCGACAAGATTGATTAATATGTAAAAAAAGAATGTATCGTCCCTAACGGGACTTTTTATTTTCTTGACTGTTTTTTACCAATGTTTAATGCCTACGGCATTAGTCCCGTTAGATACTGTGTTCAATTCCAAATTTATTTTACATTTATTTTGTATTTATTTTAATTATTTTTAATTTTGTTGTTGCAAAAAGAAAGCTTTAGTTGACATTTTAGACCGAAGT
>JAQVOR010000141.1 GCA_028702535.1 Bacteroidales bacterium | reverse complement strand
TTTTTGTAGTTTTCATAAACACTCTCAAAATCACTTGATTCTATTTCTAAAATGCCCGAAAATGTTTTTGAAAACACTAGGCTTTTTTCTTGAGAATAAAATTCCCAGTCAGCAATTTTTGCAATTTGTTGAGATTCGTTTAGTCTATTGGTTTCGACTTCAAGCTCGTTTCTACTTACAGTTGAAAACTCAAGTTCCTGCCCTAACATATTTACACCCGTAGCAATAGCATCAAGTATAGTGCCTTTTTCTGAAATTTCTAATTCTTTATCAAAATTATGAGCTGCAAAAGAACTAAACACATCAATAAATTTGTTTAGCAAAGAATTATCTCCAATTAATGATATATCTAGATTTAGTTCATACAATTCTAAAATTTGATTTAAATTTTCTTGAAAATCCAGAAATGCTGGATTCTCGATTTCGATATTTAATCGCTTGCTATAGTTGCCAATATTTAATGCTTTTGATATGGCTCTTAGTTCATTCGATAAAAGTTCGATGCAATTTTGATCAATGTTTGTATTATTCATCTACAGATTAATTATTTATTTTGTTTTTTGTTGTATTTCATGGAGCCATTCCAAGGCTTGTTCTTTTTCCATAAAATACTTAGTTGGTACGCTTGGCATAACAATTTTAAAAAACAAATTTAAAATAAAATATGAGAACACTTGTTTTGATACAAATGCTCCAGCTATGATTCCTTTTAACCCTCCGTCAGATTTGGATAAGTACTCTCGTGCTTCCTTAGAACTATTTTTGATATTAGACACTTCGGCCAGTATACATTTTGGGACAAAATTGACATATTCTAACCTGTCTTTAACAACTTGCTTGGCGGCTTCTAAAGTGATTAATGCATTTGGTTTATAAGTTACATGCAAGATATCATCTATCATATTCAAATAAACATATTCATTCTCAAAACCATTTTCCATAATTTATTTTTTTTGTGCAAGAAAAGAAGTAGCCTCAAAGCTATAATTATCATCAGCTTGTAAAAATATTGATTTTTTTAATACTTTCGCTCCTAATTTTTGCTTTTCTATGCTTGCATCCATACCAAAATATACTAAACGACATTTATTCGCTATTGATTGTTTCATAATTTGATATAATGCCTGACGATAACAACTATGTGTTTCATTAACAGCATAATCAATACCGATAACAATTGGGCAATAATTCATATTAACAGATTTATAGCAAAGTACAAAACAACATAAGTCTTTTTCGTTCTTTAGCCTTAATTTTATCAACTCCCAATTTTTATTTAAGAGTGCATTTTTAAATATCTTTTTTGGCAAATCAAAAGTGTTAATTTTAAAGCTTTCTCGTTTAATATTGAGATATAGATTATAAATGTCATCTATATTATCCAGATTCGAAACATTTTCAATTTCTACATCAAAAACATCTTCGTTTTTTACCATATTTTTTCGTACATGATATCGTGATTTTTTTGATAAACTCTCTACATAGTCATCAGGAGCTAACCAATCAGCGATAGAGACAACATGTGCATCAGGTAAATCAAATCGTATAAAGCCTTCATTAAGTAATAATTCTTTTATTTCATTATCGTCAGTATCAAAATCACGAAGTTGAATTACGGAGGCTTCTGTATTTTGTTTGACATTTGACATTATCTTAATCAATTCTTGTAATGCTCTTTTCCAGTTTTCGTTGGCTCTATCTATATATATATGATTTCCTTCGGTAATAAGCGACCCCAAACTAACTACCTTGGAGGTTAAATAGTATTTATCATTCTTTCTTTTCTCTTCTACTGCTTGTGATACAGCAACAGTGGATACCATATCATCTTTGCAAACAGCTACAGTGAAAAACGTTCCTAAAACTATTTTGTCTGCCTTGTCTTTTATCAAAATATAATTCAAGTCCCAGTTGTTTTCGATTTCAGCATGGTCTTTAAAAGTCTCTTCGATAAATTTGCAGCCTTCCCAATCAAAACTGCCATTTTCACCTAACAACATATTCCAAACAGATTTATCTATTTTAGCAATTGTTGTTTCATGCTGCACAACAAATTCTGATTTAGCCTCTTTTATCTTAATAAGATCGAAATATTTCTTTTTTGTTTCCGCAAAATCAATTTTAAAACTTCTACTAATTTGGTCTATGCTTATTTTCTCTTCTTCTAGAACCTTAGGTAAATGGTAAGCAAAAGCTTCTAAAACATTTTTAAGATCGTCATCTGTTTGACGCAATGTAACAGGGATTCGTAAGCCAGTACAATTAATAGGAACCGTTGGAAATATTCCAATATTTGTATAAAATCCTTCTTTTAGCAAGTTTTTAATCATACTATAACCTACACGCGGACTTCCTAAAGCATAATAAAAGATAGGAGACAAAGATGGATTTACTTCTGGGAGCATTAGTGACTTTCCTATTTGGCTTGTGAATTCAATTTTCTTTTGTAATTGTTTTTGCAAAACAGTAATCTCATCACTTAAATGAATTTTCGCAGACTCAATAATAGCACCAAGTAAAGGCGGCTGAACGGGTCCAGAAAACGTATATGATGTTCCACAAGTCAAAATTTTTCTTTTCATTTCTTCATTAGACATAACAAAAACACCGCATCCTACACCAAACCCTTTACCTAAAGAAGTAGTTAATACAATTTTTGGATGCAAGGCTTTGTCGCCCATAACATAACCACAGCCATTTTTGCCAGTCCAACTCATTCCATGAGCATCATCAATATATAAATAAAAATTATCATATTTGTTTAATAAATAGATTAAATCGTCTATCGGTGCAAGATTGCCAAACATTGAATAAACACCGTCAGCCATATACCATATTTGATCATATTTGTTAGGATTCTCTAGAATTTTCTCTTCAAGCATTTGCATATTGTTATGCCTAATCATATCAACTTTTGTCCCTCTGGCTTTAAGAAGTTGACAAGCCATTTGAACACTACCATGCACTTTTTGATCAAGAATTATCAAATCATTTTCTTGTAAAAGTATGGGCAAAACGCCTATATGAGTCAAAGTAGTTGTAGCTCCTAAAACAGTAGGATTATTATCAAATATTTTACTTAATAATTCCTCTGCCTCAATATATAAAGGACATGAAGAATATGCTCGTGATGAAGAATAATGCACCCCATATCTTCTTGTTGCATCAATAGACCCCTCAATAAGTCTGTTGTCAAGTTCTAATCCAAGATAACTACATGAACCAAAATTTACAACTTCTTGCCCTTGAATTGATATTGTTCGGCCTCCAATACTATAATCTTCATAAGTCATTTGGAATACGTCTTGTCTTACTCCTGTGTCACAACATTCAAACACTGTATCAACAAATTTGTTTGGTCTATCTATAATCATAGCAATTAAAATTTAATTAATATTAGCAATTAGTTAATTAATGTATTAAGTAAAAAAAGAAACAGATTAAATGCACAGTTTTATTGTACAGGACAAAGTTTAGACAAATATCACTTCTGAAAAGAAAATTAATCATATAAGTTGCTTAACTTTTAGTGTATCAAAAATAATAAAACAAAAATCCTCTGCATCAAATTTGCCATAACATTATACAAGTAGCACACAAACGCAAAACTGTCGAATAATATTTTATACTTTATTAACAACATTAACTTATGCAAGGAGTTACTTTCTTAAACTATTTTCTCCCGTTCGAACTATTTTTCGAGTTACGTCTTCGACCTGTTTTTTGAGTTGCTCTCCATTAACTGTTTTTTTCGAGTTACTCGAAAACCAATTCTTATAAATTGCAAAAAAATTGGTCTAAACTTTTCATTTTAGACCAATTCATTATAAAAACAGTATTTAAAAGAATAATATTCTATCCAAAGACAAGTTTAACTGTATCCATTGCGATCACAAGTTCTTCGTCAGTAGTGATTGTCATTATTTTAACCTTAGAATCTGATTTACTAATAGTAGCATCGGTGCCTCTTAAATCGGTATTTTTAACTGCATCAAATTCGACACCAAGATAGTTCATATCAGTAAGGACCATTTTACGTATAACATCTGAATTTTCGCCAATACCACCAGTCATAACGATTAAATCAACGCCATTCATAACCGCTGCATAAGAGCCAATATATTTTTTTACTCTATGAGCGTACATATCAAGTGTGAGTATAGCTCTTTCGTTTCCTTTTTTAGCTTCGTCTTGAAGGTCTCTCATATCTGAGGATATTTCTGAAAACCCGTTTGTACCGCATTCTTTGTTTATAAAAGAATTAGCTTGGGAAATCGATAATTTTTCTTTTTCCATTATAAATAATAAAGCACCAAGATCAAGATCACCAGTACGAGTGCCCATCATTACACCTTCAACAGGAGTAAATCCCATTGATGTATCCACAGAATCTCCATATTTGATTGCAGTAATAGAAGCTCCATTACCAAGATGACATGTAATTATTTTTTTGTCTTTAATATCCCATCCTAAAATTTTGCAAGCTTTCTCTGCGACAAACTTGTGACTTGTTCCATGAAATCCGTATCGACGAATTTTATATTGTTCGTACAAACTATATGGAAGTGGGTACATGTAAGAGCTAGCGGGCATAGATTGGTGAAAAGATGTATCAAAAACGGCAGTTTGGGGAACTGTTGGCAATACATCTTTCATTGCATACATGCCAAGTAAATGAGCTGGATTATGCAAAGGAGCTAAATCGCAGCAGTCTTTAATTTTAGCGATAACCTCATCAGTAATCAAAACACTTTGAGTAAAAAATTCTCCACCATGAGCTACACGATGTCCAACGGCTTTAATTTCGTCTAAAGATTCAATTACCCCATGCTCTTTATTAGTTAATGCTTCGAGAACCAATTTTATACCGACAGTATGATTTGGCACCTCTGTTTCTGTTTCGTATTTTTGATTACGATCATTTTTATGAGCAAGACAACCCATTTTTAAGCCAATTCTTTCGACAATTCCTTTGGCTCTAACTTCAGGATTTTCGCCCATTTCGAGTAATTGATACTTGATTGACGAGCTACCACAATTAAGGACTAATACATTCATTTTTTGATTTTATTTTAATTTAACAAACGGTTTTATTTTTCATTCCAACTGCCTGACTAACAGTTATAGCAACAAGATTTACGATATCGCTAACAGAGCAACCTCTTGACAAATCGTTTATTGGAGCCGCCATACCTTGCAAAACAGGACCAATAGCCTCAGCACCAGCTAATCTTTGTACAAGTTTATAGGCAATATTTCCTGTTTCTAAAGTAGGAAATACAAGCACATTTGCTTGTCCAGCAATTTTACTTCCAGGAGCTTTTTTGCTACCTATTGCAGGAATAATAGCTGCATCACTTTGCAATTCGCCGTCAATCATCATATCAGGAGCCATTTCTCGAGCTATAGCAGTAGCTTCAACAACTTTATCTACCATTTCGTGTTTTGCACTTCCTTTGGTTGAAAAGCTCAACATTGCTATTCTAGGTTCAAAACCAGCAATTGCTCTAGTTGTATGTCCTGTCGCAACAGCAATCTCAGCAAGTTCTTTGGCTGTCGGGTTTGGATGAACCGCACAATCGGCAAATACCATTAATCCATTCTCACCAAAGGTTTTATCTTTAAGTACCATAATAAATGCTCCAGAAACAACGCTTATTCCAGGTAAAGTTTTAACAATTTGGAATGCTGGACGTAACACATCTCCAGTAGCATTGTCAGCACCGGCAACTTCGCCATCTGCATCGCCTGCTTTTATCATCATAACTGCCAAATACAAAGGATCTTCAACAAGTTTTGCGGCATCTTCTCGTTTTAAACCTTTCGATTTACGTAACTCAACAAGCAAATCAATATATTCATCCTTTTTTTCGTGTTGTAAAGGATCAACAATTGTTGCTTTATCAATATTCGTCAAATTATTCTCCTTAGCAAGATTATTAATTTTAACAGGATTCCCGATTAATATTATTCTTGCTAAACCTTCGCTAACAATTTGATTGGCAGCAATTAGTGTTCGTAACTCTGTCCCCTCTGGCAACACAATTCTCTTATCGTGTTTTCTTGCATTTTCTTTAATTCTAGTAATTAAGTCCATTCTTTTTGATTATTTAAACTGTTTTTTTTTTAATGTATGTGCTCAAAAGTAATATTTAATATTTTAATAGATAATAGTTTTAATCATATTTTTTAAATATTTATTTAACTTTAAAATTGATCATCTCTCGACCTTGTAGATAAGCTCTATAAACATCTCCACTATTCATTTTACCAATCCCCTCAGGAGTGCCAGTAAAAATCAAATCGCCAATTTTTAAAGTCATAAATTGAGAGACATAGCTTATAATCTCAGCAAAATTAAAAATCACATCTGCAGAATTACCTTTTTGTACAATTTCATCGTTTTTTGTTAATTCAAATTTGATTTGATTTATATCTTCAAACTCAGAAACTGGGATAAAGTCTGATAAAACAGCCGATCCGTCGAATGCCTTTGAAATTTCCCACGGCAATCCTTCTTTTTTACATTTTGATTGGATGTCTCGTGCGGTAATATCTATTCCTATGCCGATTGCATCAAAGTAACGATAAGCAAATTTTGACTGAATATGTTTTCCCAAACGATTTATGCGTAAAACTAATTCTGTTTCGTACTGAACATCATTAGAGAAATGGGGAATAAAAAAAATATTATTGCGTAAGACTGCCGACTCGGGTTTTAAAAAGAATACCGGCTGGTCAGGAATTTTTGAATTTAATTCCTTGATATGATTTTTGTAATTTCTACCTATGCAGATTATCTTCATCTCAACTAAAAAAAACTTTCCGAAACCTGAATTTCGGAAAGTTTTATATCTGTATTATTTAACTGCCGGTATTTGCCCCTTAAAAATTGGGGATTTCACAACTTCAGCTTTTAATTTTTTATTTCTCACTCCAATAAATATTTCCGAACCTGGTTTTCCATATCCTGCTTTTAAATAAGCCATACCAATTCCAATTTTCATCATCGGAGACATTGTACCAGAAGTTACTTCGCCAATTTCATTATCATCTGCATCATAAACTAAGTAATGCTGACGAGGAATCCCTCTATCAATCATAACAAAAGGTTTAAGGTTTTTAGAAGGCTTATCTTCTTT
>JAQVOR010000140.1 GCA_028702535.1 Bacteroidales bacterium | reverse complement strand
ATGATATTAATGCACATGGTAGTTTTAACTTTTTGGCAATTCAAACTCGTCTCAAAGGAGTTATTACAGGACCCGATGCCTTAGGGGCACAAACATCTGGAGCTATCGAAGGAGAGTTTTTTGGACATACTAATGGTGATATAAATGGCTTGCGATTGCGTCATGCTATCATTAAGTTTGATTGGGAAAAGTCGCGTCTAATGACTGGGCAGTACTGGCACCCGATGTTTATTACTGAGTGTTTCCCAGGTACAGTATCATTTAATACAGGTTTAGGATTTGCTCCATTCTCTCGAAATCCACAAATTAAATATTCGTTTACCGCAGGAGGCTTAAAAATTTCTGCTACAGCATACAGCGAAAGAGATTTTGCATCAAAAGATATTACAGGAGTATCTAGCCCTTCATATATCAGAAATTCTGGCATTCCTGGAGCTAATATTCATTTAAACTATGGCACATCTGACATAGACGCTGGAACAGCTTTCAATACAGGTTTTGCAGTAAATTATCATACAATGCTTCCCTCCCTAACAACAACAGCAAACTATATAACCAACCAAACTGTAACATCAATGTCTGGACTTGCTTATGTGAATGCAAAAATGAGCAAAATAAACATCAAAATAGCTGGAACATATTGCGAAAACCCAACAGGCATAATGATGCCAGGAGGATATGCGGTTTTTGAACTATTAAACGCTACAAGTTTAGAGGTAAACTATATACCAACACGCTGTGCGACTGGCTGGATAGATATTTCAAGTACTGGAACAAAATGGAATTTCGGCATTTTTGCAGGATATAACCAAAATCTTGGAGCTGCCAAAAATATTATCGGCATTCCTGGTGGATCTGGTACAAACATTGATCATCTTTACAGAGTTTCGCCACGTGTTAATTTCCACACTGGTAAAATCCAAATAGGAGCCGAAATAGAATATACTGTTGCCGCTTATGGTGATGGAACATACAATCCCAAAGGAGTTCCACTAAATTCGGAAGAAGTTGCTAATATTAGATTTATCACAGGAATTTATTACCATTTCTAAAACAACAGTATTTCTAAAACTTAAATAAAGTAGATAAAGGTTTTGGCCTACAAATTTATTCATTTTTTGCGAAAACAAATTTAACCTGAATTGAGGGCTGTGCCGTTCATGACAAAACTACAGTAAAAAGCAAAACTTTTCTATCTTTGTGCCAGAACAAAACATACATATAATCTGTTAAAAAAGCATGATAGACAAAAAATTTGATCCTAAAAGTAAACATAGACTTAATAATCCGCAAAGATTAAGAAATATTCCTATTGAGATAATAATTGATAACCTAGCTCTCGACAATCCCAAAAACCTTGTAGATTACGGTGCAGGGACTGGTTTTATGACTGATTTTATCGCTGAAAGCTATCCAAACGCAAGAATTTTTGCTTTAGACATAGAACCAGCAATGACAGAAGACATAGAAAACAATAGTGGCTCAAGCAATATCTTCCCTATTCTTATCGAAGACAACCAAATGCCTTTTTCAGAAAATGATATTGACGCAGTTTGGAGCATAACAGTCTATCATGAAATGACAAGCCCTGAAATTTGGTTGAGAAATGTACACAGAACCCTCAAACCAAATGGAAAACTACTTATAATTGACTGGGCTCAAAATCAAGACCCAGAAATAAAGGCAGGCCCTCCAATCGAACACAGAATTAACGAAAACAATATAATTAAATCCTTAGAAAAATTAAAATTTAAAAACATAGAAGTATTTACAGGTCTCAAAAATCACTTTGGAATTGTTGCTCAAAAATAAAATCAAGCTTAACTATAGTTCCTATTTTAATGAAATTAAAATTTTAAACAAATGAAAAACTTAGCACTTTTACTTATTCTATTCACTACTATTGGCTGCTCGGCACAAACAAAAATCAGCGATTTGGATAATTTTGAAAAACAGACATGGCAAGACCTCAACGATAATGCAATAAGAATGATCGGAAAAGACTGGATGCTAATTGCAGCAGGAAACCTAGAAGACTACAATATGATGACAGCAAGTTGGGGTAATTTGGGTTGGTTATGGGAAAGACCAGTATCAACAATTTACGTCCGTCCGCAACGACATACACACAACTATACAGAACGTGAGGATTATTACACAGTTTGCTTTTTTGATGACTCCGACAAGGAAGTTTTGCGCTTAATGGGTACTGTTTCTGGCAAAGATTTCGATAAAATGAACTACGAAAAACTAAGTCCGATAGATACCCCTAACGGCTCCATCGCTTTTAAAGAAGCATACCTTATAATCGAATGCAAGAAACTATACTCTACGGTTTTAAAAGAAGAAGAATTCAGCGATAGCAATACTATGAACAATATATATCCAAAAAAAGATTTTCACACAGTTTATATTGGTGAAATTGTTGGCGTTTGGAGGAAAAAATAATAGAGGACAAAAAGATTAAGAACTTAGGGATTGCAAAACAACGGCGAAGCCCTCACGACCAAAGGAAGTAATAAACTAATTATTATAGTCTGATAAATCTCAAAAACTTTATCGGACAGAAATAAATAAAAACATGTCCAAGTTTGTCTTTTCTAAATCATTTTACTTATTTTTACATTTCAAACAATTATGAAATGATCTTAATCGAAACTGCAAAATTTACATTAACCGCTAATCAACTTATATTAGCAATTGTTTCTCTTTTAGCTGGCACAATGATTATTTTCTTTTTTAGGATATTGCTTCGCCGAAAAAGAATCAGAAACCTACTTGGAATAAAAAACACTAAAAAAATACTAAACTTTATTTACATTATTTTTGCTTTTTTTAGTATTTATGCCTGTTTCACATCACTCGGCATTGATTTTAAAGGTTTTTTAAACAAAACAATAATTTCGACCCCAAAAATAAAAATTTATTATTATCATATTTTTGTATTTTACTTGATACTAGCGGGAACTAGAGTTCTAATCTACATTATCGAAGCTTATGTAAATCGTAAGCCCGCATCTTCACAAATGGAAAGAGGCAGAACTCGGAGTATATACCTCATTGTCAAATATTTAATATATATAATAGCAATAAGCCTATTTACAGAATCATTAGGCTTTAACATTACCATTTTAATTGCCAGTTTATCTGCATTATTGATTGGATTAGGGCTTGGGATCCAACATATTTTTAACGACCTCATTTCAGGTTTTATAATATTATTTGACAGGTCGATAAAAATTGGCGATGTCGTTGAAATAAAAGATGAGCTTGTCTGAAAAGTAGCGAAAATAAACCTAAGAACATCTATTGTAATTACCAGAGACGATGTAGAAGTTATTATTCCAAACAGTAAGTTTACAGGAGAGAACATCACTAACTGGACGCATAACAGTGCAATGAGTCGTTTTAATATTGTTATCGGAGTAGCGTATGGTAGTGATGTAAGATTAGTCGAAAGTTTATTGATACAAGCCGCTAAAAGTCACGAATTAATCTCGCTAAAAACAGCACCACCAACAGTACATTTCGTAAACTTTGGAGAATCATCTCTTGATTTCAGACTAATGTTTTACTCAGAAGATAATTTTAGAGTAGAAAGAATTAAGAGTGATCTTCGCTTCGAAATCGACAAATTATTCAGAGAAAACAACATTTCAATTCCATTCCCACAAACGGATGTCCATTTTTATTCGCAAAAGGAAAAAGACATAATAAAAAATTCGTTTTAATAAGTATTAAAGCCTAATATCAAAAATATTTTCAATAATTAATAAGCTATGGTTTGTTCTTATATATTTTTTATTATTTTTGTCAGCCAATTATACAAAGTAATAAATTGATATTAAATAAAATAAATTAAATTTTGAGGATTGTTATATGAAGACTTATCAAACCGACCAAATTAGAAACATTGCCCTTGTAGGCAACTCAGGTTCTGGGAAAACGACACTTGCAGAAAGTATGCTACAAATAGGAGGCGTAATAAAAAGAAAAGGTGACATTTCAAGTAAAACCACAGTTTCGGATTACCGCTTGATAGAGCAAGAAAACGAGAATTCAATTTTTTCAACAGTACTATATACCCAAATAGGAAACACAAAAATTAATATTTTGGATAATCCTGGATTGGATGATTTTGTTGGAAATCTTGTATCATCGCTTTTCCCAGCAGATATAGCTTTAATGCTTATAAATGCTCAAAATGGTGTTGAAGTTGGAACTGAAATTCACAACAGATATATAGATAAAGCTGGAAAGCCAATGATCATTGCTGTAAACCACCTTGATCACGAAAAAACAAATTTCGACAAAGCTGTTGATATGATAAAAGATTCATTCGGCGGAAATACTGTGATAGCTCAATTTCCTGTTAATGCTGGACCAGAACTAACCTCTATTATTGATGTTATCACTAACAAAATGTACACCTTAAAAGGCGAAGACATTTTAATTTCTGATATCCCTGCCGAACATGCCGACAAAGCAGAAGAATACAAAACAGAATTAATCGAGAAAGCTGCAGAAGCTGATGAATCTTTAATGGAATTATTCTTCGAGAATGACACACTCACCGAAGAAGAAATGATGAAAGGTATCGCAGCAGGATTACCACAAAGAGGAATTTTCCCAATTTTCTGTATCAATGCAAAAAACGACCTTGGGGTAAAAAGACTAATGGAGTTTATAGCAGATGCAACACCCTCTCCAGATAAATTTGAACACGTAAAAGACACAGATGGAAATGAAATAATTTGTGATCCAAATGGAAAACCACTATTATTCGTATTCAAAGCATCTACAGAAGAGCATATAGGTGAAATTTGCTATTTTAAAGTTTTAAGAGGAACTCTAACCGAAAGCATCGACTTATATAATGCAAAAACTAACACCAAAGAGAGATTATCTTCACTATTTGTATGTGCTGGTAAAAATAGAGAAAAAGTTGACAAGCTAGTTGCTGGAGATATTGGAGCAACTGTAAAACTAAAAGGTACAAAAACTTGTCACACACTAACTGCTCCTGGAGATGACACAATTATTCCTCCTATTAAGTGGCCAAACCCTAAATACCGTATCGCTGTAAAAGCACTTAGCGAAGGTGATGACGAAAAACTTGGCGAAGCTCTTAACAGAATGAGAGACGAAGACCCAACTATCTTAGTTGAATACTCTAAAGAATTAAAACAACTTATCGTTCAAGGACAAGGTGAATACCACCTAAATATCATGAAATGGCATCTTGATAATCAATTTAAAATTGCAATTGAATTTTTAAAACCTAAAATTCAATACCGCGAAACTATCACTAAAAAAGCTTATGCCTATTATCGACACAAAAAACAATCAGGAGGTGCAGGACAATTTGGTGAAGTTCATATAATAATTGAACCGCATATAGAAGATATGCCAGACCCAACAATGTATAAAATAGATGGTAAAGAAATTAAAATCTCTGTACGTGGTAAAGATGAAGTTAAACTCGACTGGGGCGGGAAACTAGTATATTACAATTGTATTGTCGGTGGTTCAATAGATGCAAGATTTTTGCCTGCAATTCTTAAAGGCATTATGGAAAAAATGGACGAAGGACCACTAACAGGCTCTTATGCTCGTGATATTAGAGTTTGCGTCATAGACGGTAAAATGCACCCTGTTGACTCAAATGAAATATCTTTTAAACTTGCCGGACGTCATGCTTTTAGTACTGCATTTAAAAATGCTGGACCTAAAATTATGGAGCCAGTATATAACCTCGAAGTTCTTGTACCTGGAGACAGAATGGGTGATGTTATGAGCGATTTACAAGGGCGTAGAGCTATTGTGCAAGGAATGAGCAGCGAAAAAGGGATGGAGAAAATCATAGCACGAGTTCCTTTAGCAGAAATGGCTAGTTACTCAACTGCCTTACGATCAAATACTGGAGGTAGAGCAATGTACGAAATGTCATTCTTCGAGTATCAGCAAGTACCACCTGATGTTCAAGAACAATTACTCAAAGAATACGAACAAAGTCTTGAAGAAGAATAAACAACAATAAACAACAATAAAGCTGTTTGCGAAATTGCAAACAGCTTTTTTTTAACCATAAAAAATACAATATATATTTGATATCTAAAAAAATTCGTATATTTGTAAAAAACTAATAGATATGAAACTTAAAATATTGACAGTTTTTAGTTTAATTCTTGTCTTCTCGGCTTGCACATATTACGAACACGGGCCAGTAATTTCATTTAATTCTGCAAAAACAAGACTTGCTGGAGAGTGGGAGCTTACTGATGTTATCATAAATGATAATACAGATGAGGTCTTATTAGAAAGCGAAAAAAACACTAAGTATGTTTTTATAGAAGATGGCAGCTTAATTATTAAAAATATTGAACTAAAACGATCTTCAGAAACTATGATAAACGGCAACTGGGAATTTAACGATAAAAAGACTTCTATTATTATTAATATTGAAGAAGATTGTCAAATAAGCTTTATTGATTGCCAAGAAATGACCATTCTAAGACTCACAAATGATGAATTGTGGATATCGGACGAAAACGCACCAGGAAGAGAAAACAACTTCATAACCGAACGGAGATTTAAAAAAATCTAATATAAATGAAACTGCAACTATCCATAGTTTGCATAATAACAGCACTTCTCATACTTGCTGGATGCAATAAATATGAGGACGGACCGCTTATCAGCCTCAAATCTCCCGAAAAAAGAATTGTTGGAGAATATATCGTTGAATCATACATCATTAATGACCAACTAATCCCACTCTCGGATATTGGCATTTCAGAATATCGAATAGTTTATAATAAAGACGGTAGCGGAAAAACTACAATTACTAGCAATAATTATCCTAATGAAAGCGATTTTGAATGGGAATTAGATGAAAAAAAAGAGAATATTAGAGAACGATACAAAGGACAGAATAATGAATGGAGTGTATGGAGTAATTACAAACAAATACTAAAATTAACAAAAAATGAATTCTGGTTTACCGATAATAATGAACAAGAACCTACTGAATTTCATTTAATTAAACAATAAACTACGAATTTTGTTATTCAATAGAAAATTATTATTAATCGAATACTAACTAAATTAAATTTTTACTTATGAAAAAATTAGCTATTATTTTAACAATTGTTGCAACAACTGCAATGATTTTCTCATCGTGTGGTAAAGTATGAAGAAGGACCTGGAATCTCACTACTAACAAAAAAAGCGAGAATTAC
>JAQVOR010000034.1 GCA_028702535.1 Bacteroidales bacterium | reverse complement strand
CAAGGTAAAACTTGCATCTATTATTTTCCCCTCGTTTATAATTAATCCTTTGCTCTCAAGATAGTCCCTAAATTCGTTAAATAACTTTTCTACTACACCTTTTTTTGTTAGTATTTCCCGAAAAGCCAATAAAATTAGCATTTACCCAAATCCAGCTTCTGATTATCTTATTGTGAATCTAAATGGTAATAGCGAGCAAAATATTAATATTTATGATTTGCAGGGACGACTAGTTCTCAGTGAAATTATAAATACCACAAATCAAAAAATTAATGTTTCTGACTTGAAAGGTGGAATATATATTGTAAGATTTTCTGAAAAGACTAGTGATATTACAAAACTAGTGGTTAGATAAATTCCATATCCTAAATTATCACACAACGTAGCAATCATTTTATCAATAATTAACATCCAAATTGTATTTTTTTTAAGAAATTGAACATTTGTATTCAAATATGTCTTATTTTTGTGATAATAAAAGCGTTAATTGTATTGAATAATAAATTTATTAAAAAACTACTTGCATCAAAATATACATTATGAAAAGAGTATTGATATTACTTTTACTAGTTGTTACGATAGATGGATTTTCGCAACAGATAATCAGAGGATACACTGCCAGTTTTTCGTATGGTTTTTTATCAAAAGGAGATAACTTTACCATTCATTACAGTGGTGAAGATTACACTGCAACAGCACGAGAAACTAATGGAAGTTGTCTCGGTTTGGGATTTCCGTTTGATGTCGGATACAAAAGAAACCGCTTTGTGTTTACTCCAGGTTTAGAATTTGTAAGCTCAAATTATGAACTCGACCTCGACAAAGGAATGCTAAATACTTCAACAAATAGCGACAGTCTCAGATTAAGCTCATTTATGATAACCCCAAAACTTGAATTAATATATAAACTTCACTTTTACATTAAATCTGTTCATTTTGCAATAGGTGGCGGAATAGACTTCAGATTGCCTGTCTCCAATAGTATTACACTTACGACAAAAGATAAATCTGACCTTATAGAGTATGATGATACGCCGAGCGATCTATCAAAATATATGGTTTTTAAACCAAATACAGTTTTTTCAAATCTCGAGAATCTTGGTTTTCATGTAAGTCCTAAAATTACTTTCGACATTTACATGGGACGATTTCTTGCAACAAATATTTTTTATACTGCTTCGAAATTAACTACTTATACAGATGAACCTGCTTATACAGATGAACCTGCACTACGAGGATATGTTGGAGTTGGGATAAGTTATTTGGTTCCTATGGGTAAAAAAGATGATTCACGAGTTTTACAATATTATAAGCAATAAAACATACAGACATGAAAAAAATATTTTTAACAATAATGATATTGATTATCAGCCTTGCTGCATTATTCGCACAAGAGATAGTGCCTGTTGTACAAGCTGGTCATTCGGGTGCAATTTTACATGTTGAATGGGATCCAACAAGCCGATATATCGCAAGTATTGACGTAAATAACGAATTGGTAATTAACGACATTATCAGCGGAAAAATGTTCTACAGAATAAAAATACCTGGCGATAAATTGGTAATGGCTCTGAATTTCGATAGTGAAAACAGTTTAAAACTTGCAACTATTTCAAAAACTTACAGATTTGACATGCAAACACTTGAACTTGAAACTAGTTCGGGTAAAATGCAACGAAAAATGCTTAGTAATGACTTTAAAATACATGGTGCAGTATTAAAAAAAGGGAATAAATCTTTATTTAACAGAGATGCTTATTCGCATTTTACATTTGCAGCAAATTCGATTGACGGGAAATCTGTGGTTGCTGGTGATGAACGTGGATGTGTTTATTTTTGCAACAAAAATTTAAGCTTAAAAGAATTTGACAATACACATTTTTTGAGTGTTAATGACATTGACTTTTCTGCTGATGGTAAATTTGTTGCAATAGCTTCATCTGATAGATCAATTTCTATATGGAGCTTACCCGATTTTAAATTTGAAAAACGAGTTATTCCACGAAGCTTTAACGTTTCGGCTATTATCTCACATCCAAACGACAGCCTTATTGCCTTTGGTGATGAGTTAGGTTTTGTATATCTCTTGAAATTCGAAAATGACAAAGTCAGTTGTCAGGGCGTAAATGCTCATAATGGAGTTGTAAATGATATTTGTTTTTCGCCAAACTCTAATATTACAGGCACTGCTGGAAGCGACAACATGGCGGCAATAGTGGATTTTGAAAATAAAACTGTTTTGCAAAAATTTAGATTACACCCAAATACAGCAAAAGTCAAGCAAACTTTCAATATTCAAAGTATCCAAGAAAAAGTTACCAACGAAGATAAAGACGGAACTTGGTTTGACGAAAATGTTTATTCCGTAGCAATAAGCCCCGATGGTAAAACTATTGCATACTCCGGTGGGAAATGGGGCTTAACAAATCCTGTTTTAAAAGTATCATCAATAAATAATCTCAATATAAATAAACCAAAAGAGGAAAGGAAACCTAAAAAAGTTGATCTTGGGCTTATGTCAAAAACTAATGAACATATTTTTAATCAGTTATATTTTACAGACGACAAAGAATTTTATGGTTTGGGCGAAAATCAAAATAAAGCCGTTAAATTTAACACAGCAATTACTGGATATACAGAAAAAAATCAAACCAGTACAAATAGCATTTTTACAAATAAAAAACCAAATAACATCTTAACCGTTCAGGAAATTATTAAGAAAACATCAGATTCTGATTATATTATTAAGACAAATCCAGAAAATGAAGACACTTATACTTGTAAAGGTTTTGAAATAGAGCGAAAAACCAAAGGAGGTAAAACTATAAAATTTACTGGACACAGGGGATATATTAACGACTTTGAGTTAATTACAGAAAAAAATTACTTAATAAGTTCGGGCGAAGATGCCTCAATGATAATTTGGAACTTAGAAACAGGCGAAAAATTATTAAGTATTTATGTTGTCGATATGGGCAAATTAATATTTATCACTCCCGATAATTACTATATGGCTACTGGCGATGCACTTACAGGTTTAGGATTTAATTTTGACAGTAAGGTTTTCCCTGCCGAACAATTCGACATCAAATATAATCGACCAGATTATGTACTTCAGTCGTTTGGATATTTCGATCAAGACATAGTAGAATTATACCACAAAGCATATCTTAAACGTATTTCAAAACTTGGGTTCACCGAAGAAATGCTTAACGGAGAGATAAATCTTCCCGAATTAAAAATCGAAAACCTTAAAAACATCCCACTTAAAACAACAAGTAAAAACATTTCTGTCGAATTATCAATGACAGATAAAAACTACACTCTCGATAGAGTTAATGTTTACGTTAATGATGTTCCATTATTTGGCACCAAAGGGATGTCGTTAAAAATCGAAAACTCCAAATCTGCCAATAAAAAAATAGACATCCCTCTTTCTAAAGGTAACAATACAATTTACATTTCCTGTCTTAACGAAAAAGGTATTGAGTCGCTCAAAGAAGAACTTTCAGTAAATTATGAAAGTTCCGATAACTCAAAACCAGATTTGTATCTGATTTCTCTTGCAGTAACAGATTACGAGCAATCGCAATATAATTTACGTTATACCATTAACGATGGCAAAGGTTTTATAAAACTCTTTACAGATAATGCTAAAAACTTTAATAAAGTTTATGTTCATACTTTTTATAATGAGAATTGCACCCGCAAAAATGTTCTGGCAGTAAAAGATGAGTTGCTAAAATCGGGAGTTGATGATTATGTTTATGTTCATATTGCAGGACACGGCTTATTAGATGATAATCTTGATTTTTATTTTGCGACATCAGATATTGATTTTGCAAATCCCTCAACAAACGGATTAAAATACGATGAAATAGAAGGACTACTTGATGGGATTCCAGCACGAAACAAACTGCTATTAATGGATGCATGCCACTCAGGCGAAGTTGATAAAGATGATGATTTTGCAGTAAATACTGTTACCGATGGTGATGACACTCGTGGTGTTACAATGTTTAGCACTAAAGCAAGCACTACACCCAAAACAGGCTTACGTAACTCGTTTGAATTAATGCGACTTTTATTTGCTGACCTAAAAAAAGGAACAGGAACAGTAGTAATTTCAGCAGCATCAGGTGGCGGTTATGCTTTAGAAAAAGAAGACATCGAAAACGGAATATTTACATATTGTCTAATTGAAGCAGTTTCAAAAAACAAAGCAGATATTAACAAAGACAACAACATTAGCGTTTCGGAACTGCGTAACTACATTTTTGAAGGCGTAAAACGTCTTAGTGCTGGCAAACAACAACCAACATCACGAAGCGAAAACTTAATGAATGATTTTAGGATAAAATAGAACAGTTTCGGTGGCTTCGAGACATTTCGGCTTATGCCGAAACCTACTTCGACACTTCGGCGTTGCTCAGTGCTGGCAAGCTCAGCACAACGCTCAGCCACCTTCAAGTCGAAACATTTCGGCTTATGCCGAAACCTACTTCGACACTTCGGCGTTGCTTAGTGTTGGCAAGTGCAGCACAACGCTCAGCCACCTTAGTGATTGTCAGTTCGTTAATTTTCTGTTCTCAGTTTATATTTTCTCAAACTTATAACCAATTTTCGAATAATGTATTAAAGTAAATTCAAGAACTTTAAGCATTTTGGTTGCAGATAATAAATTATCATGAAACACTAATATTGACCCATTACGGGTATTTTTAAGTATTATTCTCTTAATTCTATCTACACTATATTTTTTATGATAATCATAAGTTAGCACATCCCATAATACAATTTTATAATCTTTCTTTATACGCCGACATTGCCATGGATAAATCCGTCCATAAGGTGGTCTAAAAAAGAAAGTATCAGATACTGGCGACTTTCTTAAAGCATCTATTAGCCACTTTCTATTTGAGACCCCAAAAGCATTCAAATGCGAAAATGAATGGTTTCCAATTGTATGTCCATTATTTTTGATTTTCTGTAATATTTCAGGATACATAATTGCATTTGAGCCTTTACAGAAAAAACTTGCTCTAGCATTATACTTATCCAAAAGTTCAAGAATATTTTCAGTAACCATCGGATTTGGACCATCATCAAAACTTAAATATAATATTTTCCCTGGATTTTTAATCCTAGTCAATCCATTGCAAAATATCTTAGGATATCTTATAGCTATATTTTCTAAAATTCTCAATTGCTTTTATATTTAATTGCTGTTGTCTGGGTAAACTATTTTAAAACTCAAAGATTATTTAGAACCTGTATAAATTTTTGCTGCATTTTTCATAAACATCGTCAATTTCTTCAGTAAACTCACGATGTTTATACTGATTTGCTAAAACATACAATTCTTGAATAGTTTGCATTGCTCGTTGTTTATATATATCTAAAGCTGCTTGCTGTTGCCTGTTAAACGAAGCATAAAACACTAACTCCTGCAAAGCATTTTGCGAAAGTATAGATGCAATTTCTCTTGCTTTTGCTTTTTGATTAATTCGATAATATCCATGCACAATTCCAACAATATAATAATCGAATGGAATTAAATCGTTTGGGATAAGTTCTACGCACATATCAAGCACCTCATTAGACTTTTCGATTTCTCCTTTAAAATACAAACCACGAGCAAGACGTGCAAAATGATTCCGCAAATTTATCAGACTTGTACGTGTTACCATATCACTTGGTCTGCTCTTTGCCTCAAGACTCCCCCATTTAAACTTATCAATCAAATTATGATACATTATTTCAGCATTCACATTAACAAGTTTATCCTCGCTCACATCAGTTTCTATAGGCATTAGTCTATACGTAAAACCTTCTAAATACAAGTATTTATCAAGACCTAAATAATTGCGTGGATTCATTGTAGAACTAAAGTAAATCGGTCTATCCCACAAATGATTTCGGATAATTTCTAAAACCATTAAATCGCTTTTTGTAAAACTCTCACGTCCAGGAGACCACACCATTTTATCAACAACAAAAGTTTTTTCACTCGGACTTAACTCAAAAACCTCATCAATTATATTTTTATTTACAGGTAATAAAAAAGCAGTAGCTGGAAAATAATCTATTGGATATGAATAAAGTTTTGTGCCAATTTTTGTTACTTCATCATCAGAAAAAACAAAGTTTAAAACTGGATGTAAAGGCAAAGCATAACTAGTTTGTTTATCAAGAAAGGCTTTAAATTTTCTAATTAAATCAAGTGCCTGTGTCTGTGATATACCAAACGCTTCGCATTGTTCCTCATTGTTAAGACTTTCAATTACCGAATATAAATCTCTAAAATTTTGGTCGGCACCATGAGGCTGAATATCGCTATAAAAATTTACAAAATTATCATATTTATCAGGATGCATTTTATCAAAACCATTTGTATGCCATAAATCCAATAAAAAATTAAATATGGTTTGATAATCTGCATTAATTTCATTTATATTTTGATAATAAATATCTTCGATAAAAGCATAAGGGTTATTCTTAACTGGTAACAATTCACGTTGCCCCGACATATATCCTTTGGGCGATACACTAATGTTTACCGGATTTGTGTTGCGTTGTTTTCGTTGAATTTGATCTAAATACCAACTTGTATTTAAAAAACTAAGATTCACAATTTTAACATCTGTTCTGATATTTTGTGTTTCTTGCAAATACCATAAAGGAAAAGTCTCATTATCGCCAGCGGTAAAAAGTATCGCATTATCAGCACATGAATTCAACATATTGTAAGCAAAATAATAAGCAAAATCATCGTGGCGGCGATTGTGGTCATCAAAATTTGTACATAAAAACTGAAAAGGCACAGCTAAAAACGCAAAAGTTAATAATAGATATATCAGATATTTTTTCTTAAAATATTTCTTAAGATATTGATATGTTGCATAAACACCTATTCCAATCCACAAAGCAAAAACATAAAAAGATCCGACATAAGAATAATCTCTTTCTCGTGCTTGATATGGATGTTGATTTAAATAAAAAGCAATCGCAATACCAGTAAAAACAAATAATAAAAGACTAACAAGAAAATACTTTTTATCCTTTTGGAACAGATATATCAAACCAATAATTCCAAAAATAAAAGGTAAAAAATAATATGGATTTCGAGAAGCGTCATTTTTTAGAGATGCAGGCAATTCATCGGGCGTATTAAGTCTTAACTTATCAATAAAACCAATTCCAGATATCCAATTTCCGTAAACGGGTCCGCCATGCGACTGAATATCGTTTTGAGCACCAATAAAATTCCGAAACAAATACCTAAAATACATGTGGTTAAATTGATATCGAAACATAAATTTCATGTTATCGCCAAAAGAAGGAATTTCATCCTTTTTATAATTTGTCCACTGTCGATAAGCGGCAACATGTTCTGGTAAATCACTCCACATTCTTGGTAATAAAACCTTATCAGAAGACATGTAATTTGCCTCAGGTTTATAACTAACAATTTCATATTTACCACTAACTGTATCATAAATAGGCACGCCTTCTACGTATGGATTTATTTTATCTTTTTTAGAATTAAACTGTTGACCATACCACAAAGGACGATCTCCATATTGCTCACGATTCAAATATGATACAAAATTAAAAATGGATTCAGGATTATTTTCATCAATTGGCGGATTTGCAGCAGAACGAATTAAAACCGTTGAGTATATCGAAAATCCCATAATGAAAAACATCAAACCTGTAATAGCAAAATTTAAAGTCTTTTTCCCTTTTTTGCCACTATACCATATCCCGAAAATAAAAATTGCACATAAAAAGATACCAAAAGCCAATAATCCCAAATTATATCCAAGATATAAGCGATTTACAAAAAACCACTCAAATTTAGATGCAATTACAGGCAAATAAGTTATTATTCCCTGAGCCAAAATAAGCATTAAAATTGCATAAACACTAAATTTTGCTAATTCTTTTTTATTTTGAGTTTTCCTGTCAAAATAAAAAATAAAAACAAAAGCAGGGATAACCAAAATATTTAACAAATGTACTCCTGTTGATATTCCAAGAAGTAAAATCGTTAATAAAATCCATCTGTTTTTATCAGATTTTTCACTAAGACTTGTTGTTTTCAACATTGTCCAAACAGTAAGTGAAGTAAAAAATATAGATAATGAATAAACCTCGGCTTCGGTAGCGATAAACCAAAAACTTGTCGAAAAAGCAAGAGCAATTGCACCTATAAATGCTGCTCCGCTCAATAATAAGTCGTTTTTCACATCTGTTTTTTCACTTTTAAAGCGTTTTAATAAAATAATTATGCTTTTATAAGTAAAAAACACAGCGAACGAGCAAGAAAATACTGATAATAGGTTAACAAAAAATGCAATATTTTCAGAATTAAAAGCAAACATTGAAAATATTCTGGCAAGTATCATATAAAACGGAGCACCTGGCGGATGTCCTATCTGCAATCCGTGAGCACAAGTAATAATTTCGCCACAGTCCCAAAAATTTACATTTAGAGACATGCTCATTAGGTATGCAATAAAACTAAGAGCGAAAGCTAACCAAGCTCCTATTTTAACTAGTCTTTGCAAGAAAACGCCAAAGACTGAACAAAAGGTTTTTGGGCAGGAACTAATTATATTTTTTTGTAAATTCATAAACTTACTTAATATCTGTCAATAGAGTCCGTGTTTGATCCAGAATCTTCGAGAGCATTAACGCAAATATCGGACATTCTGAACAAATACTACTTAATTCCGCTAAATTAATCATATATATTCAGCTAACGAAGTTTTTAAATAAAATTGTGAGATTTAATTTTGATTTGGTTGTGTATTACAAATAATATGAACGCAAAAACTTTATAAAAGCCTACTTTAATTTTGCTTCTGTAAATTTCATTTTTTCAAGTCGTTAGTCTTATTTTCAATTTGCTTGATAAAATCCTTTTCAACTTGTGTAATTCTATTCTTTATTTTCTCTTTATAAATCTCATATTCGCTGTGAGCTTTATCTATTGCCTTTTGATGACTAACATCCCCTAAATGCTGTAAAATATTTTTATTGGTCATTTTCAAAAAAGCATCTAATTGCTTAATCCAATCTGCCATATACATTGGTGTACGTTCTAATGCTTGAATTTCTGCAATTTCTAAAAATGCAGTTACCATTCTGTTCAAAATATTCAGTTCATCTTCTGCAAGATAATTTTTAGCAATTTCAACTTCTTTTTTTGTTGGTATTTCTCCTTTAAAATTTGTTAGCCCAACATATTCTTTAGATGAATCTACTCTTTTATAAATTGTCTCTGCGGCTGTTTCTCCATGTGTTGCCCAATGCATCTTATTTTGTATAGTCTTAAATACTAATACAGCTTCTTCTGTTTTTGGGTCATAGTCAATACTTGTTGCGTAAAGGTCTAAAACCTTACGCCAGAATACCTTTTCAGATGAGCGAATATCACGAATACGAGCCAATAATTCATCAAAATAATTTCCGCCACCTACTTCTTTTAGCAGTTCATCATTCATTGTAAAGCCTTTTATCAAATATTCTTTGATAAGGGCAGTTGCCCATTTTCTAAAATGTACGCCTCTATGCGATTTTACTCTATAACCAACTGAAATAACCACATCAAGATTGTAAAAATTAGTAGGCTTAGTAGAAAAATCGGAATTTCCGATTTTTCTCATTGAGGACTCCAGTTCAAGCTCTTGTTCTTTATAAATATTAAGAATATGTTCATTGATAGTGGATCGAGACTTTTGAAATAATTCTGCTATTTGGTCTATATTTAACCAAACAGTCTCGTTCTCAAAATGTGTTTCTATTTTGACTTTCCCATCTTCGGTTTGGTAGATAATAAGTTGGTTGGTTTTCATAATACACTCGCTTTTAAAGTTTCCATTTTTTCATCAACCCCACATATCAAAACAAGATAATGCGGATTTATTCTTTGTTAACAAAGCCAATATTTAAATCAGAATGTTCAAGAGCAATTATTAACGCAGCTATCGGACATTATGAACAAATACTACTTAATTCCGCTAAATTAATCATATATATTCAGCTAACGAATTTTTTAAATAAAATTATGTGATTTAATTTTGATTTGGTTGTGATTTATGAATAAAATGGTTGTAAAAATGGGGTTTTCAATTGTTTTTTTCGGGGTGCGTTGGTTGTGGTTGTTGCGTTGTTTGTGGTTGTAGAGACAAGGCATGCCTTGTCTCTACATTACCAACAACGTCAACAATCATATCGTTGTTATTCAATATTTATATCCCATGTAAATGGTTAGGTATTACCGAAAAATCGCCTAATTAAATGTTTTTTTGGATTATTTTTTATTTCGTGCTGCATTAAATCGGGAATGCCCTTTCACATTTAATTATTCCAACAATTATCTAAAAAAAATTAACGTATCTATACCGATTTTCAAATAACATTTGTTTTAATTTACAGGACATTTTATTATGCAAAATTAAAAAGGTTTTGTTTTTAAACATAATGCGTATTGTCAGTAATTATGCCTATTTTTGCAAACTTTTTAACATAGGGTTTGTCAAACAATCCCACAGACTAAATTATTTCAATGATAACAGTATCAAACTTAAAAATTCAATTTGGCAGTAAGCCTTTATTTCAGGATGTAAACTTAAAATTCCTCCCAGGGAATTGCTATGGAGTTATTGGAGCAAATGGAGCAGGAAAATCCACATTTTTAAAAGCTATCAGTGGCGAATTAGATGCAACAGCAGGGCATATTAGTCTTGGCCCAGGAGAACGGCTATCAGTATTAAGTCAGGATCATTTTGCATTTGACGAATACACAGTATTAGAAACAGTTTTAAGAGGACATACATTTTTGTGGGATATAATACAAAAAAAAGAAGAAGTGTATGCAAAACCAGACTTCTCAAAAGCTGATGGAGTTATTGCTGCAAATCTTGAAGCTAAATTTGCTGACCTAAATGGATGGAATGCCGAAAACGATGCAGCAACACTACTAAGTAATCTCGGAATAAAAGAAAAATTTCATTACACCTTAATGAGAGATATGTCAGGAAAGCAAAAAGTAAGGGTTCTGTTAGCTCAGGCATTATTTGGAAACCCAGACAATTTACTTCTTGATGAGCCGACAAACGATTTAGATCTAGACACTGTGCAGTGGTTAGAAAAGTATTTATCAAATTATGAAAATACTGTATTGGTGGTTTCTCACGACAGACACTTTTTGGATGCAATCAGCACACACACTATTGATATCGACTTTGGGCAGATTGAAATGTTTGCAGGAAATTATAGTTTTTGGTACGAAAGCAGTCAGTTAGCTTTAAGACAACAATTATCACAAAACAAAAAGGCAGAAGAAAAACGAAATGAACTTTTAGCCTTTATTGCACGTTTTAGTGCAAACGTTTCGAAATCAAAACAAACAACAAGCAGAAAAAAGATGATTGAGAAACTTGATATTGGTGAAATTAAACCTTCTAAAAGAAAATATCCAGGAATAATTTTTAAGCCAGAACGCAAAGTTGGAGATAAAATTCTGGATGTTGAGAATTTAAAAACAAGCATTGAAGGTAAAGTATTGTTTAAAGATGTAAACTTTACAGTAAATAAAGATGATAAAATCGTTTTTCTATCAAGAGACCCACGAGCAATGACAGCATTGTTCGAAATTATAAATGGCAATCAAGAACCAGAAAAAGGAACTTATACTTGGGGACAAACCATTACTACTGCTTATTTACCACTAAGTAACACAGAGTTTTTTACTAAGGATTTGACCCTTTTTGATTGGTTATGCCAATATACAAACGAAACGACAGAACAATATGTTAGAGGTTACTTAGGCAAAATGCTTTTTTCGGGCGATGATTTGACTAAAAAAGTTGGCGTTCTGTCTGGTGGTGAGAAAATGCGATGTATGATTTCAAAAATGATGCTTTTAGAAGCAAATGCTTTAATATTAGACACTCCTACAAATCATCTTGACTTAGAATCTATTCAAGCATTTAATAATAATTTAATTAAATATCCGGGCAATGTATTTTTAGCTTCTCATGACCACGAATTTATTCAAACGGTATCAAACAGAATTATCGAATTAACTCCTAACGGTATTATTGATAAGTTAATGGATTATGACGACTATATTTATGATGAAGAAATTAAAGAATTGAGAGAGAAAATGTATAAGGACTAAATTTAGTTGTTATACATCCCTCCTACTTTATTTTTAACAATTAAATTTTCATTAAACAAGATTTTATATCTCATTTTTTATTATTTTTGTTTGTTAAGGGTTTGTCAAATAATAAAGTATGCAGAAGTGACGAAGCTATTTTGTTGTTTTTCGAGACGCAAAATTCAGCTAATAGCTTGCGTCTCTTTGCTAATTTTGCAACAAAGAAAAACGGCAAAAGAGCAAGTCAAAATGCGATGCACTGAGCTGCACTGAGCCTGTCGAAGTAAGCTTGCCTGCACTGCGATGCACTGAGCACTGCCGAAGTGAGCAACGCCGAAGTGTCGAAGTGACTAGTTTATTACTTCCTTTGGTCGTGAGGGCTTCGCCGTTGTTTTACAATCCCTAAATGGAGTTTAGAAACCATCAAAAACGAGGCACATCCGAAAAGCCATACGAGTAGGAATTAAAATTAATCGCTATGAATTTTTTTGACACTAACAGTTATTTTATTGATGAGAAAGTAAATATGCTCAAATTTGAGAATGAGTATAAAGTTTTTAATGAGCACGGGGCACAAATTGGTTCTGTAAAGCAAAAGCTTGATGGTGGGGGCAAAGCCCTAAGATTATTCTTAAGTAAATCAATGCTACCTTTCCACCTAGAGATAAAAGATGCAAATGAAGTTCTGCAAGCAAGTATTTCTAGAGGTTGGACATTTTGGCTGCCAAAAATTTCAATTAAAGATTCAAATGCTATGCAGATTGCTATTGTTGAACAAAAACTTGCATTTATGAAACCTACATTTAATATATTTAATAATAACCATATCCTAATAGGAGTAATTACTGGAGATTGGAAAGCATGGAATTTTACAATGTTTGATGCTAATAAAAATCAAATTGGTATAGTAACAAAAAAATGGGCTGGCGTTGCAAAAGAATTTTTCACAACTGCTGACAAGTACAATGTTAGTCTTACTACTGATTTAGCTAAGCCTGAAGATAAAATTGCAATTCTTGCTAGTGCAATAACAATCGACATGGTTCTCAAAGAGAGTAAATAAAACAGTTTATTATGTCTAATAACCTGAGTTCGACATAATTTTTAAAGTTCAGATTGATGTAAAATACTGAAGACTAAGGTAAATCAATGAATAATATTGAGATATTATGAAGAGATTTATCGAAAACATTCAGCATTTTACACAAAGCTATCAATTAAACGCTTATAATCAGCAATCTTCTTTTAAAAAATAATCATTTATCAAATAAAATCCCAATTTTAGTTATTTGATAAAGATTATAATTCAGCTATTTTTTACAATAGCCACGGATCTTCTTCAGGTTTTATATAATCATTTGTGTTTGTATCTATTTCCACTCCAGAATCTACTGGCTTAGTAGGTGTGTTTAATTCAGGATGCATATTGTTGGCTTTTATTTGATTTTCATGCGAATCTCTCTTAGGTAGATTTAAATCCACATCATCAATCGCAATATTTAATGCCTTTGCTAATCCCTTTCCATATTCTGGATCTGCTTGATAGCAATGATAAATATGTCTATGCTTTATTTGAAGAGTTGAATCTCCCATATTTCGGGCAGTATTATCAAATAAAACTTGTTTTTGGTCTTCTGTCATTGCTCTAAATAGAAGTCCTGTCTGCGTAAAATAGTCTGAGTCATCTTCTCTAAAGTCATATCTATCAACATCTCCACCTTTTTCTCGTGGCAAATTATCTTTTGGGGAGTCTGTCCAGTTTCCATAACTGTTTGGTTCATAATGCAATTCGCTTCCTAAATTCCCATCTACACGCATTTGTCCGTCACGATGAAAACTGTGTGGATTTTTAACGGCTTTAGGAGAATTAACAGGAATATGATGATGATTTACACCTAAGCGATATCTTTGTGCATCTCCATAAGAGAACAAACGTCCTTGCAGCATACGATCGGGCGAGAAACTAATTCCTGGGACTGTATTAGCAGGATTAAACGCAGCTTGTTCGATGTCAGCAAAATAATTGTCTGGATTTTTATTTAATTCAAATTCGCCTACTGGCATAAGCGGAAAATCTTTTTTTAACCACATTTTAGTTAAGTCAAAAGGATTGGTTTCCATTGCATCGGCTTGTTCTTCGGTCATAATCTGCACATACACTTTCCATTTTGGATACTTCTTTTTTTCAATAGCTTCATAAAGATCTCTCTGATGAGATTCTCTATCCATTCCGACTACTGTTGCTGCCTCTTGATCTGTTAGATTTTTTATTCCCTGTTGTGATCTAAAATGAAACTTAACCCATGTACGTTTATTCTCATCATTAATAAAGCTATAAGCGTGAGAACTATATCCATGCATATACCTATAAGAAGACGGAATTCCTCTATCTCCCATAATAATAGTTACTTGCAAAAGTGCTTCGGGTAGAGATGTCCAAAAATCCCAGTTGGTATTTGGGCTTCGCATGTTAGTACGTGGATCTCTTTTAACTGCATGGTTTAAATCAATAAACTTCATTGGGTCTCTAAAGAAAAACACAGGGGTATTATTTCCTACTAAATCCCAATTGCCTTCTTCGGTATAGAATTTTAGTGCAAATCCACGAATATCTCTTTCAGCATCTGCTGCACCTCTTTCGCCAGCAACTGTGGAGAAGCGAGCTATCATTTCTGTTTTTTTACCAATTTTTGAGAAAATGGCAGCTTTTGTGTATTTAGTAATATCATGTGTTACCGTAAATGTTCCAAATGCTCCCGAACCTTTTGCGTGCATTCTACGCTCAGGAATAACTTCACGATCAAAATGTGCCATCTTCTCTAAAAACCATGTATCTTGTAGAGACATAGGGCCTCTTTTCCCAGAAGTCATGGCATCTTGATTGTCTGTTACTGGAGCTCCTGCTGCTGTTTTTATTTCAGGATGTTTTCCTTTATTTTGATTTCTACTAGGAATTGAGTCCCCTAGGTTATTCTTATCCATAGGGTTGTTCTTGTTCATGTCATCTTTATTCTTTTTCATATATAATCCTCCTATTAGTTTTTAAAATTTATGTTAAACACTTTTTGTTCATTAATCAATACAGTTCCTATTTACTCTAAATAAAATTCTGTCAAACCTCACATATATCAAACATTTCACTTGTTTGTTCAATGTTTTTAAAACACATTATCATATTCCTTTTCAATTATCTTGATTGTCAAGTTTCACGAGCTGTTTATAAGAACTTGTGGCAATTAATGTATAAAGGTAAGGTTTTATTGTTTAACAATAAGAGTTTTCATTAAAAAAATTAGCGTTATTTGTACTATCTCTCAATAGCGGGATAAGAATTTTTCACATTTAATTGTTTTCACAATCATTATAAAGTTTTAGTGGAATTTACGAAGATTCTGCTCAAGCGTAGAAATTCAAATTAAATATCCTCAAGGTTAATTTTAAAGAGTTTGGCAGCGTTTTTCCACAAAATTAATTCTTTTTTATCCTCAGCTAAATCTAATTGATCCATAAATTTTAAATAAGAACTCATATTAGAAATTGGCCAGTCTGTTCCATATAATAAATAATTTGGGTCTCCAGCATACGTAATCATTTCTTCAATTTCTTTTTTCATATACCGTTCAAATTTTTCTTCAAAATCACCAAGAACAAGACCCGATATATCTGCATATACGTTTTCATTTTTATACACTACTTCCATACAGTCCTTAATCCAAGGATTTCCAATGTGGCATATCACTATCTTTAAATCAGGATAATCAACTGCTAAATCATCAATATGCATTGGGTGTGAATATTTAATTTTTCCTGTTGGGGCATAAGTATCTCCAGAATGAAACATTACTGGCACATCATATTCTATAGCCATTTCATACATAAGTTTAAGTCTGGCATCATTAGGGTAAAATGGCTCGTAACCTGGATAAAACTTTAAGCCTTTTATAAAACCATTTTCAAGATATTCGCCAATTTCCCGTACATCTCTATGGTCGTAATGCAAATAACTAATACCTGAAACTACACCTAAAGTTTTTCGTCCTATAATAGATTCTACCACTTGTCGAGTACTCGGTCTGTGTTGGTTAACCTTATAAGATGTTAACACTAAAGAATAATCTACTTTATTCTCTAACATATTAGCTGTAAGATTATCAAGGCTGTTTTCTAATGAGAGAACTCTCTCCTCATGGTAATTGTTAATATGGGTGTGAACGTCAATTATCATATTTTTATTTTTTAATTACAATAGGATATCTAATTCACAAAATATTAATACAAAAACCATTAACTAATAATTCCATTGTTTCGTTTCTGTATGTATAGATAATGAAGATATTTCTGCAATATTACGTGCAGTTTTCCGCACAAGATCATTAAATACATATAAATCTAATTCATGATATGTATAAATAGTATTATCTTTATTTGTCCCAGCTAAAATCTGAGCAGCAGTTCTGTTCTTGTTAAGTTTTTCTACCTTTGAAGCAGATGTTGACTTATCCTTCAGAAGTATCCATCCATTAGGACTAGATTTGAAAACTCTATATCCAGCATCAACAGAACAAGTTGTAATATTGTAAACTTTAGTTTTCTCATTGTTTTCGTCGGCAGGCACCTCTTTGGGTTCGTATGTCTCGTGCATAGACAAGCTTTGAATTTCAATTTTAAAACATTTCTCGGTTTTGTTTGGTGCTGCATAAACTGCAATTAGATTATAAGTCTTAAGTTCAGCTTCCAATTCTTTTTTAAAATTCTTAAAATATTGATCATGAGTATAATGGTTCATGTATTTATCAGACTTAAATGTCTGCGAAATATTATTTACACCATCTATATAAACATATACAGGAGATTCTAAACGTTTTCCAATAGAACATGAAAACAGCAGCCCAGACAAACAAATAAGTGAAATAAAAACAGTTTTTTTCATAATAATAAATTTAAATTAACTAACATAGTTTCTGAATACAAATAAACTTAAAGATTATCAGCAACTAAATAACCTATTCTTGTCTTTCATAAGCACCAATATCAGGAGCATTATCTGATAATCGACTGTTACCGTCTTGATCGTTTGGCACAAGTTGTCCTATTTCAGGTTTTCCTGTATCTTTAGCCGGTGACAAAGTATCTAAATGATAATCAAAAGGTTTAGTGGTTTCAATAAACTTAGGATTTTCATTCCAGATATTATCAATAAAATAATCAGAGCCTTGTATGTTTTCGTATTCTTTTGATTTTATAAGACAATTATCGAATCTAAAATTTGCTTGGGCATCTTCGGCAAGATCTAACACAATTTCATTATCTCTCGAGCCATAAATAATGCAGTTTCCGAAATAAGCATTTTTTAGATCCCTATAAGATATTTGATTACCTGCACCAATATTGTATGTATAGTAATTATTCAAAATTACCTGAGGCGTTTGTCTGTTTCCAACCCAATAATTTGCCATTGTACAATGAATGAAAGAATAATCGCCACCTATTAAACAGGCTACATTATACTGTCCGCTATTTGCAAACACGCAATTCTCTGCTTGTATATGAGCACCAAGAGCATACAAACCAATTATTTTTGAATTTTCGATATTGGTGTTTTTTAATGTTAAAGTTGGAATTCCAGGAGTTACACAAGAATCGACTTGTAATCCAATTATGCTATTCTTAATTTCGGCATAATCAATTATGTTATACATAGAACCTGCCAAAAGATGAATGCCTCCAAAAATACCAGTTGTATTTCCATAATAATCTTGTATAAAAGCTCCCCATTGACCAGCTGTTTCGCTATAATGTGCTTCTAATCTATCTCCTGTAAATGTAACCACATTGTCTAATTGTCCATTAACAATCAAACTACCTTTAATAAACAAGCTTGCACCACGGTGAAAATACACCTTAGAGCCTGCGTTGACAGTTAAAGTTACTAAGGTATCCACTAAAGCGGAATTATATATCAACACAGGTTTATCTGCATTCCATGTTGTGTCGTTTGAAATATATTTACCATTAATTAATGTAACATCTTGACCAAATGCCACCAGTTTAACATTTTGAGTATTTCCATTTGACACAAACATAACAGAATCTTCCTCAATCATTTCATCACGATTGGGGTCGATTGTAACTTCAACAAAAATAAAGATTGAATCCCCAGGATAAAGCTCAATATCTTTAACATTATTTGCAGAAAAGCCGTCAATATTTAATCTATACTTTGAATTAGAACCTTTAGAAACAAATATTCTGTCAATTTTAATTGATTTTGAGCTATTTGAGTTTTTAACAACAAAATAGTTTGTTGCACTTCCAATATTTGTAAAGATTGTATCAAATTGAACTGTATCAGTTGAGAACACGAGTTTATCGCTTGGGTCAGTTGTAAAAGCATTTTTATCACAAGAATTAATCATCAATAAGCCAATAATACTTACAGATAATACAACAATACTTAATGTTTTTGAAAAAACTCCGCTAAGTGTCTTAGGCAAATTTTGAAAACCATTATTTACAGAAGGCAACTCGTTTGTTTTCTTACAAATACTACTTATCACTCTATTTATTTTCAACCCTAATCTAATTTTATGATTAACGATAAAGTATTGTACTTATTACATTAACACCTTGATATTTTTAAAAACTGACAGTCTTAATATAAATTAAGAGATTATTCATCACTAACGTATTAGTGTAATAGTTCCGCTTTCTTCGCGAGGTTTGCCATTAAGATCAACAAACGCACAATACCATCTGTACATACCATTTGTTAATATTTTGTCTCCCTTAGCGGCACTTCCGTTATGAGTTCCATCCCAAGCCATTCTGTAAGGGTTTTCTTCGTCAAAAACATCAGTTTCAAAGACTTTAATTCCAAATCTGTCATAAACGACAAAGTAAAACTGGCTTTTATCAATCCCATGTCCAATAACATAGAATACATCATTTAGACCGTCTCCATTAGGAGTAAAAGCATCGGGAGCATAAAATGTAAATTCGTCATGAACTCTGATATGTTTAAAAGCCGTATCTCTACATTCATATTGATTTTTAGCTATCATCATAATTTCATATTCCCCAATATTTTTATATAAATGGATTTGAGGCATATTTGTCCACAATGTAGAGTGTCCGTCACCAAAATCCCAGAAATATAAATGACCACCTTCTGTATAATTAACAAACTCAATCATTGGATTAAATACTGACACGATTTCTGGAGTTCCTGCAAAATCGGCTCTTGGTTCGGGATAAATAGTTATCAGATTCTCATAAGTTCTTACTCTTTTGCATCCCCATTCCGACCAAGCTGTTAAAGAGACATCATAATTTCCAGTTTTGGTATAAGTATGTATAGGATTTTTTTGAACAGAAAAACCTCCGTCACCAAAATCCCATAAATATGTCTGCCCTTGCTCTGGAGTTGTCTCTGTAAAAGTAAATAATCCTGGAGGGCAAGATGCGGTTTTATCAGCAAAAAATGCTACTTGTGGTTTTGGGTGTACAGTTACATAAATAGAGTCTTTATCGGTGGGTGAGCCACAATCATCTCGAACTTCAAAAACATAATATCCAGTTTCATCGGGATAAAGAGTATAAGGCATATTCACAATTCCTTGGTCAAGGCGATTTATTGTATAAGGACCTCCGTTACCACCTGCGATTTCCATTTCGACCATTACAGTTTCGCCAATACATACATCAGCTGGGCTGCTACTTGTATTTAGAATAGTTATAACTGGATTAACATGCACAGTTACATTTTGAGGTGGCCCAAAACATCCTTCTGTATCAGTAGTTATTAACTGATAAGTAGTAGTAACAACAGGACTAACGTTAAGCGAATGCCCAAACCATGTACTTGCATCACTTCCTGTCCAGACAAAATTGTAAGGTCCATGTCCACCAGTTGCACTTACCGAAGTACTGAAAGGTTCCCCGATACAAATTGTGCCTCCCCAAGCATCAGTAACATATATAGCCTCTGGTTGATCTACAAATGCAGAGGCAACATGAGAACAGCCGTTTGCATCTGTTACAGTAACAAAGTGCATTCCAGCATAAGTAGCCAAAGAATCTGCGGTACTACCATTTGACCAATGATAGTTATAAAATTCGCCAAATTCATTTGTAAACGGTACGCCGCCAATTACATCTACTTCAACAAAGCCATCATTGTAGCCAAAACATGTTGCTGGTCCAGAATAAGAAGTTAGATAGATTGTGTCAGGTTCAGTTATTTCAAAATTAGCAGAGCCAACACAATCGTACATATCTGTAATAGTTACCTCGTAGTCGCCTACACAAAGGTTTTGTATGAAATCAGTTGTACTTGCATACGAATATGTAAAAGGAGGAATACCTCCAGTAATAGCAAGTGTAGCGGTTCCAGTACATAGCCCATGACATAAAACATCCACTGTTGTAACATCAATACTTATAGGTTGGCTTACAGTAACTTTTGAGCTTTGTGGTGTGTAAGTACAGCCATTAGCATCTAATACTGTAACCGTATAAATTGTTGTTTGTTCTGGACTTAATGTTCTACTGTCAGTATTCATTCCAGGAGCATCGCTCCAATCATAGTGGTAAGGCTGTACTCCACCTGTAGCAGCAACATCTATATCTGCCTGCTCGCCAAAACAGATTCCTTGGTTTGGCGTTATCGAATAATAAAATTGTGGTGGATTTTCGATAAAAACACTTGCTGTCCCTGTGCAACCAGCTTCATCAGTTACTGTTACAGCATAGTTGCCCGGATAAAGCTGGGTAATAGTTTCTGTTGGCATAAATGTTGACCACATATACTGATAAGGCTCTGTACCATTAGATGCAACAGCAGTTGCCCAACCATCAATTTTATTATGGCAGGATATGTCTTCGTAATCAATTGTTACATTAACAGCAGGAACTTCAACAACAGTAAAACAAAAAATATCTTGACAAGCAGTTGTAAGATCAGTTGCAGTAAGACAATAATTACCCGCACCTGGTAACATAATACCAGGTGAAATTGCTCCTGTTGACCATTCGTACATGTAATTACCTGAACCAACAATAGCATTAAACGTTGCACTACCAGTCGCTCCTGCACAAATAGTTGGAGTATAAACAACACTAAATTCAAAGTCGCCAATATTTACTGTTATATCATCAGTATCAACACAAGTTCCATAAGTTGCAGTACAAGAGTAAGTACCCGAAGAGGTAATTGAGATGCTTTGAGTAATACTTCCAGCTGGATTATCCCAAAGAAAATTAACATCTGCTGGGTTTGCACCCATAACATTAGCGGTTAATGTAATTGGACTTGAACAAGGATCGCCAATATTTATTAATGAAATAGCAAAATTACTATTATCAGCAATTGTAAAGTTGATTACAGTATCTCCGCAAGGAGCATCGTCAGTTACAGTAACAGAATATGGTCCTGCTGTAAGATTGGTTATATTGTCACCTGTTTGTGTCGTACTCCAGTTTATTGTAGGGTTAGCAGAGCATGATGAGTTTACTGTTATTGATGCAGATCCAGCTTGACCACAACCATTGTCAACAGTTGTAAGAGTAACACTTAATTCATCTGGGTCTGGGTCTGGATCTGGGTCGGTAAAAGAAGTCGCAATACCAAAAGTACAGAGCGAATTTCCTCCCATATCACTAAAACCATCCATTGCTAACAGGTACTGTCCAGGAGGTAAATTATTAGTGTAAACTACCGTTCCTGTTCCATTTGCACAACCATAATAAGAGCCTGTGTTGTTAGGAGGGTCACTTACGGGGCTTCCACCAATATTTGTACAGCTTACGCCGTTCCAGCTATAAACTGCAAATTGAATTTCGATAGTTGCAGGGACAGGGATAGGTCCAGTTGCATCATTTGCCCAACATTGTCCATATTCAATTTCGAGTACTACTGGTTGTGGATCAGTTGCTAAAACTTCGAAAGAATAAAACACAACATTATCTGTTGAGTTCCAACCACAGTCTTCTGGTGCTTGTATTGTGCCAGCTGGTGCAAGGATATTGCATCCTCCTGTGCCTAATTCGGGAGGATTAGCACAATCTGCCTCTGGTAACTCGTCAATTACAGATGCTGCTATAAATATTTCTTGAGCTAGATTATTTTCATCCCAAACACGCATGTAAATTGTTTCGCCAGGAACTAAGCCTGTAACATTTTCCCAACGTATTTCAGCATTTTCCATGAAACCACCAGTTCCTTCAAAGCAATCTAATAATACCAAAGCAGCACAATTACCTCGATATATTGCCATTGCAGGAGCAGAAGAGTTTGGAAAAGGAAAAATATTAGTTGAATTAAACATGTGGAAAAACATTTCTGTAACTCCAGCAGGAACAGTATAGCTATACCACAAATCATTAGTTGTTCCACTGAAGTTTCCGCATGTTGGTGCCGGTGCTGTAGAAGAGGGAGTTGCTGTGGCAAAATCAATAGATTCCATTGCCATATCTCCACACGTGGAGTAATTTTCAACAGGTATATCTACAGCTGTTGCACAATTATTCTGTGAATAAGCAGAATTTAAAACCCCAATTAACCCGAGTAAAAGAATGATAGAAATTAACTTTCTCATATTACTATGTGTATTTTTATGCTATTAATGTAGCAAATTTAAAAAAATTACAACTAATTTATGCGAAAAAGACAAAAAAAATACTTTTTAATAAACTTTTTACTCATTTTTAGTGCTTTTTCAATAGATAGACTAAAATTTGCTGTTTCGGTTGTCTGTTAGCAAGGAGTTTTTTTTAGTTTTTGCATCTATAAATTAATGCAAAATAGGAATACTAATAATTAATGTCTGATAAAATTTTTGATAGTGCTATATGAACAAAAACAGACTGCTTGATAGAGCAGTCTCAAAACTTCTGCCCTATCTCTATAATTCAGGTAGATATCTCTATTTGTTCGCAAAAAAAAGTTGTCATATTTTTATTTTAAAATTGCGAATTAAAAACAACAGATTTTTCCCGTTGGTCGAAATGACTTATATCTTGTGGTTATAGGTACATCATTTCGACCAACGGGAGAAATCTGTTTAAATATGACTAAAAGTCGTATTTAAATTAATTTCTGATATCCATTTCCTCTATCAGGTTTTTTGCACCAGCATATTTATCAATAATAAACAATGCGTATCTGACATCAAGATTAATACATCTTTGCAAGTTTTCTTCAAAATCGATATCTCCCGACATTGCTTCGCTGTTTCCGTCAAAAGCAAGTCCTATAAGATGACCTTCAGCATTAATAACTGGAGAGCCCGAATTACCGCCAGTAATATCATTATCAGTAATAAAGCATACAGACAACTCGCCTTTTTCATTTGCATAAGGGCCAAAATCTTTGGCATAATACAAGTCTTTAAGTTTTTTAGGGACAGCAAATTCGGTACTATTAGGATCTTCTTTTTCGATTACTCCTTTAAGCGTAGTATAATAATCATAAGCAACTGCATCACGAGGGTCATATTTACCAACTTTACCATAAGTAAGACGTATAGTCGAGTTTGCATCAGGATACATTAATTTTCCATCGTTCATATACATTAATCCTCTTGTAAAAAGTCTTCGTCCTTTATCTAAACCATCAGAACTTGACCAAAACAAAGCATTTACTTCGCGATACTTTTTTAAAATAGATGTGCCTGCATTCATCATCATATCGTTTTGTAAAGTTTTAGATTTAGGATTATTCATAAACTCGTTAAATGATTCTTTGGTAGCAAATATTGATTTATCAAAAGCTTTATCTACAAATTTGCCAAAGTCACCTTTATATTTTTTCTCAATCAATTGAAAAACATCGGGGTGATATTGTTTGTCTAAATTATTATAAGTATATTCGAATAATGCAGCAATAACTTTCTTCTCGGTATCGGGATTATAATCTTTATAGAATTCATCTCCCGCTACTTTAATAATCTGGATATTTTTTTGTATTTTATCCTCATCTTTCGAGTCTAAAGCACTAATTAAACCAGAACACTGATATGCAAAATATGGCAATTCTGTTCCAGAAATAAGTCCTTCTATCAAATACATACGTGCAACCGCATAAGGCTGACGAGTTTTATATGCAGTCTCAATTAGTCCAAGTGTCTCTTTATATATTTCAGTTTTGTTATTGTTTGCCCATTTCTCATATTGTTTTTCAATATCCTTTTTTACTGCGATAGTATTAAGCTGTTTTAGGGCTTTATTTTGTTGTTCAGAATATTTCCAATAGTTAGAACAACGAGCATATTTTGTGGCATACTGAATTCTTACTTTTTGGCTAGATTTCATTTCTTCACGTAATATTTTTATTTTTACATCTCTAATTTCAAATCTTAGTTTATTGGTAATATTCATTGTTTCTTCGAGGCCATACGATGTAAGATACCTGTTTGTAGTTCCAGGAAATCCCAAAATCATAGCAAAATCATCATTTTTTACTCCTTTATTACTAACTGGGAGAAAGTGTTTTGGTTTAAGAGGGATATTATCTTCTGAAAAAGCTGCAGGTTTGCCATCGGGAGCAGTATAAATTCTAAACATAGAGAAGTCTGCTGTATGACGTGGCCATTCCCAATTATCTGTATCACCACCAAATTTACCCATAGACGATGGAGGAGCACCAACTAATCTAACATCTTTATAAATTACATAGACAAAAAGAAAAAACTGATTATTATCAAACATGTCAGTAACATAAGCATCATATAGGTTTTCTTTAGTAGCTTCTGCCACTATCCCTTTAGAAATCTCTTTAATTTTAGCCGCTCTGTCATCCTCTGACATATCTGCGGTAATTTCTGCTAGAACTTTGTCTGTTACATCTTCCATTTTCACGAGCACAGATGCTGTAATACCAGGATTTGATAACTCTTGGTCTTTTGACATTGCCCAAAATCCATCAGCTAAATAATCATGTTCGACAGTAGAATGACTTTGTATCATTCCAAATCCACAGTGATGATTAGTAAAAAACAGACCTTGGTCAGAAACGATCTCACCAGTACAAAAATGGCGAAATGGTGATCCCTCGTTACCAAGTCCGACAATAGCATCTTTTATGCTTCCATTATTGACGCTATAAATGTCTTCGGGCGTAAGTTTAAAACCCATCTTTTTCATCTCTTCATAATTCTTACCCATCATAGACAAAAGCCACATCCCCTCATCTGCACGGAGATTAAAATTAAAAAGAAGCGATAATCCTAATAAAATTGTTAAAAATCTTTTCATTATTATAAGTATTTATTGATATTTGCGAAACAAAAATAATTTTATTATTTTGTAAAACATAATTTATATGTTAATAAGAACTTAAAATTTACGCTAAAACTATTTCAAGTTATGAAACTCAAAGAACTATATCTCATTTTACTGTTATCATTTTCGTTTATTGTTACATCAAATTCACAGGTAAGTGTTCCTTTAACAAAAAACGACCTGAATGATATTAGACGTGAGCGAGATTTTATTAAAACTATGAATATCAATCTCTCTCAAACGTGGTTATTTATGGTTAGAGATAATATTATTTCGTCCAACAAATTACTGATATCAGAAATAGTATATAACAATGACGGGCTACCGTATAAGATGTATTTTTTCGACGAAAACAGAGAAATTAATAGCTTTACTGTTGTAAAATACAACAAAGAATTATTACCTTTTGAGGAAATTCGTTTTAATGCCGACTCGGTACTTATTAATGGAATAATGTACGAATATGATGATAACGATTTGTTATCCAAACAAATAAATTACAATAATAAGGCAGAAATAATTTCGATACTTACTAATAATAGGTCTAATGATAGTATTTACATTAACGATTACGACTCGAATAATAATCTGAAAGAGAAAAGTATTATAGTACTTGATAATATTAATGGTGCGGATTTGATTATGAAAACCTTAAAATTAGACAAAAACAATGAGCCAGTTCAAAAGCAAATTTTTGAATATGATAAGATGTCGTCTCTTCACAAAAAAACAATTTTTGAAAATGGGACAAATACTGGATATAAAGACTTTGTTTATAATGAAGAGGGTGCTTTGTTAAAATCTTCATTATATAATGCTGAGGCAATGCTTATAAGCAGTACTTCTTATGAATATGACCAATATGGCAATATTGATCGAATTATTGAGCGTGCCGAAGAAGACAATAACACTAAAGTTTTTATGATAAATTATCTTACAAAAGTATCATCAGATAGGTAGTATTTGTTACAGATTAATTTCTAATGCCTTTAATATAGTGTAAACTAAGCACTTGCAAACTACAAAACATTTTGTTAATAAAAAAGTATAAAATTAAGCTTATTTAAAGACAAGACTTAAGGATTTCAATTTTATTATCTATATCTTGACTTCAATAAAAAATACAGTTTGATTATAATTAAATACTTGATAATGAACACTTTACATCGCTTTTTAATTTATTCTTTAATATTTGCATATTCTTTACCTCTTTTTTCTTCAGATTTACATTCAAAACTAGAATCGCTGCCAGGAGTTGTTTATGTCGAAGAATTAAAAACTGGGGATTCTTTTAATGAAAAATTTCTAATTCTCTTTGAGCAATACTTAGACCCTTCAGTTCCCGAAGCTGGTAAATTTAGACAAAGAGTATTCATTAGTCATAAATCTTATGATGCTCCAGTAGTTTATATTACTGAAGGATATAGTGCCGATTATGCAGAATCAGAAAATTATGTTAATGAATTAAGTAGGATTTTAGATGCCAATCAAATATGTGTTGAACACCGATATTTTTCTCAATCTGTACCTGAAGATATTGATTGGTCATATCTCACAACCAGTTTAGCAGCTGGAGATCACCATAATATTTTAGTAAGTCTAAAATCGCTATATCAAAAGAAATGGGTAAGTACAGGAATTAGTAAAGGAGGTCAAACTTGTTTATTGTATCAGATGTATTACCCAAACGATGTTACGGCAACAGTTGCTTATGTGGCACCAGTTGCAACAGCTTTAGAAGACGGACGACATGAGCCTTTTATCAATAATATTAGCACAAAAAAAGACCGAAAAAAAATAAACGATTTCCAAAAAGAAGCTCTTAAACGAAGATCAACAATCTTCCCTATGTTTAAACAATATATCCAATTAAGTAAACTTAGCTTCAGAGTCCCTATCGAAGAGGTTTATGATTATTGTGTACTGGAATATTCATTTGCCTTTTGGCAGTGGATAGGGAATACTGATAAAATCCCTTCGAAAAAAGACCCTGATAACAAGATTTTTCAACATTTAATAACAGTTTCTGGACCCGACTATTTTTCCATTGAAGGCTCTGCAGATACCAAACCATTTTATTATCAAGCAGCTAAAGAACTTGGATATTACGGCTATCAAACTGAGCATCTTGACGAATTGTTAAAAATCAAAACTGCTAAAGACTATTTTAAGATTGTTTTTTTAGGCAAAGGTCTAAAAGTTGATTTTTATAAACAAACCGCAATAGACTTGCAAAAATTTTTAAAAACAAAAGCAAAAAACACAATTTTAATTTATGGCGAGTTTGACCCGTGGACAGCAGCAGCACCAGACGTAAGCGGAAACAACGGAGTTGTTAAAGTTGTTAAACCAGGTGGAACACACGCAACACGAATAATGTCGCTACCAGAGAAAGATAAAGAAATGGTAGTGAATTTTATTAAAACTTGGATGAAATAAACTTGAAACCGTTAACTTTTCTCTGTTCACTAAAACTCAAACCGAGCCGTAAGCAAGCTCATGCGATACAGTACATCGGTCGAAACTTCAGAACTCCTAATCTATTCGCAAATCAGCAATCTTAACTTGAAAAATTATGCCGAACTCAGGTTTAAAGATTAGCCTTAAATTTGTTGTGGGATAAAATATTTTAGTGTCATTTTGGTGTAAGCTCCTCAGGGAAAATTGATTAAATTATTTACATAATTAAAACTTTTTCTGCAAAACAGGTAATTAGGTAAATACTACAAAACGGGCGAAAGTGACTGACAATCATGGGTGGGGCAAGAGTTCTAAATGTATTCCAACTAACGTAAAAATTCATCATTGATAATCAGCGAGTTACCAAATCCAATTTCTTCCATTTTAATGTCAAATTTAGTAATTTGTTTTGATATTCTTTTAATAATTCCCAACTTTCTT
>JAQVOR010000033.1 GCA_028702535.1 Bacteroidales bacterium | reverse complement strand
TGCTTGGAGAAAAACGTCTAAACATATTATAAAATGCAACTACGCTTAATCCTATCCAAATAGCAAAGGCATAGAAAGAGCCAGCATAAGCATAATCTCTTTCACGAGGCTGATTTGGGGTTTGATTGAGGTAAACTACAATTGCAATTCCAGTTAAAAGAAATAACAAGGTAACTATCCACCAGTCTTTTTGATGTTTGAATAATTGATATCCCAGTCCTATTAAACCAAGTAGTAGTGGTAGTAGATAATATTTATTATTTGCTTTATTGTTTTTTAGATGGTCGGGAAGTTTTGATTGATCCCCAAGACGAGGATTATCAATTGCACTAATACCCGATTGCCAATTTCCATGAATAACATTCCCATTTCCTTGAATATCGTTTTGACGGCCAGCAAAGTTCCACATAAAATATCGCCAATACATCCAATTCATTTGATAGTTAATAAAAAACTTAATATTATTAGAAAATTTAGGTTTTGTTTGTGTTTTTGTAAATCCTCCATAACTTTTATACACATCAATATGGCTAGGATCTGGGCTGTACATACGTGGAAATAGAGTGCAACGATCCGAGTCATAAACAGCCTTAGGTTTATAACTAACAACTTCGTATCCTCCATCCCTTTTAACATAAACAGGAGATGTCTTTTCGTATCTTACAGGTTTTGCATCAAAATACTCTCCGTGAGCTAGAGGTCTGTCTCCGTATTGTTCGCGATTAAGATAATAAAGCAACGCAAACACGTCATCAGGGTTATTTTGATCCATTGGAGGATTAGCATTCGACCTAATAACAATAAGTGCATAACTTGAATACCCTATCATAAGCATTGTAAATGCAAGCATAACCAAATTTAAAACTGGACGCATTTTTTTTGCACTCAAAACAACAGCAATTACCATTGCTCCAAATATTAATAAATTAACAAAAAAGTTACCTGCCATTAAAGGAGCACCAATCAGTAAAACACTCACAGAAGGGAAAATATAATGTAAAAGTTTATTTTCGGAATATTGTGTAAAGTATATTGACAATCCTAAAGATGTAAATGTTAATATCGTCCAAACAAAAAGGCCGGAGTTATATGGCATTCCTAAAGTGTTAACAAAAAAGAGTTCGAGTTTTGATGCAACACTTGCCACGCCAGGAATAATTCCCCACATAATCATTGCTACAATAAATAATGAAATTGCAATAGTTATAAAAAATCCTTTAACATTTGGTTTATATTTTTTAAAATAAAAAACAAATGCTATTGCAGGAATAGTTAACAGGTTTAACAAGTGTACACCAATTGACATTCCAACAAGTAAGGATATAAGGAGTATCCATCGAGATGCTCTGACTTCGTCATTGCTATCGCTCCATTTTAGAATAGCCCAAAATACGATTGCAGTAAAAAAAGATGAGAAAGCGTAAACCTCGCCTTCTACTGCCGAAAACCAAAATGTGTCTGAGAATGTGTAAGCTAATGCACCCACAAGACTTGCTCCAATTATGGCAATAGTTTTACCAACAGTGTATTCTTTATTAGGAGCAATCATTCTTTTGGCGAAATAAGCAATCGACCAATATAAAAACATAATTGTGAAAGCCGAAACTATGCCAGAAAAAGCGTTTACCATTAGAGCCACTTGCTCGGGACCAGACGCAAACATTGTAAAAAATCGTGCTATAAGCATAAAAAACGGGGCTCCTGGAGGATGTCCTACCTGAATTTTATATGATGATGAAATAAATTCACCGCAATCCCAAAAACTTACAGTAGGCTCAAGGGTTAACATATATACTACTGCTGCAATTAAAAATGCAATCCATCCGAAACCAATGTCAAGGCGTTTAAATAGTTTTAGTGTCATAGTTTTTGTTTTAACTCAATCAAAAATATTAAAGCGTAAAAATAACATATTTATTATATAGTAGAAAGAAAAATGTAAGTTTTACGAATACTTTAGTTTATATTTGATTATTTTAACGAAAAGTGAAGTGGATAAACAAAAAAAGAGAGCCGTTAAGCTCTCTTTTACTAAATTGTAAAAATAATTATAGTTGTTTATTCTTTTATAAATTGATTTATAAAACTTTCGTTTGAGGTTTTAATTTTAATAAAGTAAACGCCAGATGACATTTCGCTAATGTCTATTCCTGTTCCATTGTCAATAGATATTCCAGATTGCATTAGCTGTCCGTTAATATTTATTATTTGATAGGAAAACTCACTTGTGTTTTCGATATTAATAAATAATTGTGAGTTAGCTGGATTTGGATAGATACCAGAACTTATATTGGTTTCGCATACCGAAGTCGAAATATCAATAGTTGTTGAGTATGTATCTGTGCTACAGCCGTTAGATGCTGTAAGAGTAACTGTGTATGAACCTCCCACTGTGTAATTGAAAACTGGATTTTCGTCAGTTGAAGTACTTGGTATCAATTGGTTGTCTCCAAAATTCCATGAATAAGAAGTCGCATTTTCTGATTCGTTTGTAAAATAAACAAAATTCCCTTCAACATTATATGTAAACGATGCAGTAGGAAGGGTTGTACAATCAGAAATTTTGAAAAGATCAATTGCAACACCTTCGGTATCTTGCATTGAGAACATGCCATTGTTGAAAACAAATCTAAATTTAACACTTGTTTGATTGATGAGGAAAGGAATGTTTGTTGAAGCAATTTGCCAACCTGCACTTGAGCCATTCCAAGTGCCAAATGAAAATATATCATCACTAGCACCATACCAGTTTGCAGCTGCTACGCCTGCTTTTACTGTATCCCATAGCACACCATTATCTAGACTATATTCTAAGCTAAAATTAGCCATCATCATATTGGTTTCATATTGTATCATAACTTCAATTACTGGATGTACAAAATCTGTAAAATCAAAGCAAGGTGATTCTAGGTAAGATATTTCGTTTGAGTTATTAAAACCAGTTGCGTTTGTTACCCAAGCATAGTCGCCGTCGCCAGCAGAGTTAATTAGTGTATTAGCTGGCATTGCTAACTCCATTGTTGAATTAGTTCCATAAGTATGCCAGCCGCCGTCTCCACTCTCGAAAGACTCTTCATAATCAAATGCACTAATTGTTTCTTGCGATGAAATTGTTTTTTGATATTCGTCATTTGTGTTGTCTTCATCACCAGGTTGAGCAGTTTTAGCAATAATATCATAACTTCCTATAGTTGATAAATCGCAAGTGGTTGTAAAATCGTAAAAATATGTGCCAGCAGGTTCTATTGTTGTTGAAACAGTTTCAGGTGAAGCCAACCAAGTAGTTCCACCATCAATTGAATAATCAACAATAATATTACTTATTGCTTCAGCTCCAAAGTTGGTAATTTCAACGCTTACTGTTTCAGCATCAGTTAAACCACAACTATTAATTGGTGTTATAATATCTGTTATTCCAACATCAAGCAGGACAGCTTCTTTTATTGTAAAATCATCTATGGCAATACCATTTGCAGCCAACATTCCACTTGTGTAATTTATTCTGAATTTTACGTTAGTCTCACCTATAAGTTCAGTTGACATAGCCGAAATATATTTCCATGACGTTGTAGTAGCAAATGTATGAACAGTAATAGGCCAAGTTGCACCTCCGTCAATTGATGCCTTAATATTACCAGAGTTTCCGTAAATTGAGAAGTTTACCCACGCATATAACTCAATGGTTGGATAAGATAAACTTGATAAATCGTAGCATGGACTCTCAATGTACGAAACCTCACTAGTATTTGTATTTCCTGTCAATTTTGTAACCCAAATATTATCGCCCGAATGAGCAGAGTTTATAACAAGCTCTGGTAATGACGCATCGGGACTGCCATGTACCCATGATGAAGCTGTCCCTCCAGTACTCCAATATCCAGTGCCAGATTCAAAATCTTCAGTTATTGGAAATTCGCTATATATAGGCATATTTACAATTGTAATTGTTGTACCATCATTTAAAGTATTTTCGTCTCCTGCTATATTTGTATAAACATGTATAATATACTCTCCAATTGACGAAAGATTGGCTGTACTTGTAAACGTATAGGAAGCGGATGTTCCAGGTGCAATTGTTCCAGAATAAGTTTCAGTGATAGGGGATGCTTCATTAATTGTAAATGTGACATCAAATCCTGTTTGTGGAGATAACCCAAAGTTTTTGATGTTACAGCTTATGATTTCATTATTACCAAGTCCACATTCAGATGTCAGACCTTCTATTGATGTTACACCCAAATCATCTTCGAGGTTTTTTGTTATACTAATATCAAAATTCACATTTGTCGTAGGAGCAAGGAAGACAACACTTGACGAGCTTATAATAATATAGTATGTTGTACCAGATGTAAGATTAATATCGCTTAGTGAAGGATTTGCTGATTCGGTAGTTATGGAAGCTAAACATGTTCCTACATCGGGGCAGCCTTCAGTTATAAATAAACCTATTTTTGCAGCTAATGCCGCAGCGGCAGGAGTTAGTGCTGTATTTGACAATGCAATATTGATTTGCATGTCCTCGGTAGGAGTAAATGAAAATACATACTCCTCGTTATCCATTGCTGTAGAGCCACATGCATCAGTGCTGGAGTAGTTGTTTCCCATTGCTGTTGTAGTAAGTCCTGTTTCCGAATATGGCAAAGAGCTAATCTCAACAGCACTTGCACAATCTTGTTGTGCTGATAGTTTTAATCCAAAAGCCATTAGCAATAAGGCTATTGACACAAAAGAAAAAATCTGTTTCATAATAAAAGGTTTAAAAGTTATTAAATACAATTTGAATATTTTTTAACAAAGTTAAAAGGATTAATTAAAAAAACCACCAATTGGTGGTTTTTTTATCAAAATATGTAATAATAAGTTTATTTTGCTACTCTATCAAGCCATTTTACCATAGCAAACATTGCAATCATAGATACCGAACAAACAACTACAAATACTGTCCAAGTAACAGATATTGATATGCTTTCGTACATCATTGCTCCCATGAAAAGGGAGAAGTTTCCGACTGCTGTTGCACCAAGCCAAGCACCTTGCATTAAACCTTGTAAGTGAGCGGGAGCGACTTTAGATACAAATGAAAGTCCTAAAGGCGAAATAAATAACTCGGCAACTGTTAATATAAAATATGTTGCGAAAAGTAACCACGGAGTAACGCGTGCTGCATCTGGCAATCCACCCATTGCAGTAACTTCAGCAAGTTTAGGTAATCCTAATGACCCAAGTGCCATAATTACGAAAGCGGATGCGGCAATCCCCATACCGATTCCAATTTTCTTAGGAGTAGATGGTTCTTTCCCTTTTTTCTTTAACCTTGCAAACAACCACATAATAACAGGAGTTAAAAATACTACTATAAATGGATTTATTGATTGGAATATCTCAGCAGAAAGTTGAATGTTGCCTATTTTAAGTAAAGTATAGTCTTTTGCAAACATTGTTAGTGTTAATCCATTTTGATGGAAAGAGAACCAGAAGAAAATTACAACTCCGAAAACTGCAAATAAAGCAAGAATTCTTTGTTTAACTTCTTTTGCACTTTGTTGGATTTCTTCTTTTGAATACATAGGAGTGGTAGTAGCATCTTCTTTCTTAGTTTTAGCATTAACAGGACTAGGTAATATTTTTTTGTAAGCAAGAAATATTACTAAAGAAATAAGCATAGCCACAATAGCAACTGAAAAAGCATAATGAAATCCTGTGTTGAATGCCTCAAGATAGTTAGTTGCAAAAGCACCTAAGTCAGTATTAAGACTTCCACCAGAAACATGAGTAGCGAGATCAGTAAATCTTCCATTCATAACTGTTTCAGACATTACCCCATCGTTAAAAGAATGACAAAGTGCTGGTAAATCTTGATGATACAAAAATCCTTGAGATTTTACAAACCAGTTACGTACAGAAGTTGCTGCAAATGGAGCGAACATACCTCCAATATTAATAAACATATAAAAAATCTGGAATCCAGAGTCTCTCATGTCTTTATACTTAGGATTATCATAAAGTTGCCCAACCAAAGCTTGGAGGTTACCTTTAAATAGACCATTACCGAAAGCGATTACCAGCAATGCTGCCAAAGCTAAATATTTGGTTGTAATTAAAAACGGCACGGTTAATACCATATAACCTACTATCATTATTAACAAACCAACAATAATAGTTCCTTTGTAATTTTTCAATTTGTCGGCAATTAATCCTCCTACAAGAGCTAAAATATATATAGCTCCATAAAAAATGGAATAAAAGCCACCAGCTTCTTCGCCACTCAAATTGAACTTCGACATTAAAAATAATGTCAAAATTGCCATCATCGTATAAAACCCAAAGCGCTCTCCCATATTTGCAAGGGCCGCCGGAATTAAACCTTTCGGTTGATTTTTAAACATAAATATAGTTTTTAATAATTAATAATTTCAATATTTTTTTAAAGCTTGGCAAATATAGAAATCTTTTTTTTAAAATCATATTATTTTAATATTATTTGTTATCAAAACTTATCATTTTGGAAATTTAGTTGCTTTTACTTAATTTTACCGCATAAAAACTAAACTACACCCAAAATGAAAATCTTTAAATCATCCCAAGTCCGAGAAATTGATAAACACACTATCAAAAATGAGCCAATAACATCAATAAACTTGATGGAAAGAGCTGCAAAAACAGTTTTTGAGCGTATTACTTCATTGGGGCACGGTTTTCCAAAGTTTTGTGTGGTAGTAGGTCCAGGTAATAATGGAGGTGACGGATTAGTAATAGCACGTTTGCTCTTGGAAAACAATTATGATGTTGATGTTTTTGTTTGCCGATTTACAAAATCAATGAGCCAAGATTGTAGCGAAAATTTAAAGAGACTAAAAAAACTTAATAAAGATATAGTACATCAAATTTCTGAATCTACGGAAATGATTATGTCTGATGATGCGATAATTATTGATGCAATCTTTGGAAGTGGACTAACAAGAGAAACGAGTGGAGAGTTCGCTAAGGTAATTAACAAAATTAATAATTCAGGTAATACTGTTCTTGCGGTAGATATGCCGTCAGGATTGTTTGGTGAAGATAATACAAATAATAATGGTGCGATTGTACAGGCTAATATTACTTATGCTTTACAATTTCCTTCAATTGCAATGATGTTTGCCGAAAACCATAAGTTTTTTGGAGATGTTGTTACTGTTCCGATTGGTCTTAGTTTAGATGCAATAAAATCCACTCAGTCAAATTATTATATTACTGACAAGGAATTTGTAAGTGCAAATTTCAAAAAAAGAACTCGTTTTGACCACAAAGGCAATTTTGGACATCTATTATTAATAGCTGGAAGTTACGGAAAAGCCGGTGCTGCTGTTCTTACTGCAAAAGCTGCTCTTAAATCGGGTGCAGGATTAATTACTGCTCATTTACCAGCAAAATTGGTTGATATTATGCAAATCTCCGTGCCAGAAGTTATGATAAGTATTGATAACAATGAAAAATATTGTAGTAATATTGAAAATATTTTTAAGTACAACGCAGTTGGAATTGGTCCTGGCTTGGATACTAAAATTGTTAGTAAAGACTTGCTGGTTAGTTTGTTGAAAGTGTGCAAATCCCCTGTTGTAATCGATGCTGATGCTCTAAATGTTTTGTCAGGTATGAAATTTTTTCTGAAACTTATTAAACCAGAGACTATTTTAACACCGCATCCAAAGGAATTTGAAAGACTTTTTGGAAAATTTGATAATTCGTGGCAGAAAATAGAATTTATGCAAAAAACATCTGTCGAAAAATCAATTGTAATTATTCTTAAAGGTGGAATCACTGCTATTTCGTTGCCCAACGGACGAGTTTTCTTTAATACAGACGGAAATCCTGGAATGGCAACAGGCGGAAGTGGTGATGTGCTGACTGGTGTTATTGCTTCATTTTTGGCACAAGGATATTCATCAGAAATGGCTGCAATTCTTGGCGTGTATTTCCACTCTAAAGCTGGAGATTTTGCCAAACAAAAAGTCGGAGAAATGGCACTATCTGCTTCTGATATTATCAATAATTTATCTCAGGTATTTTTGAAGTTTGAAATGGAAGCTAAATGAACAAGTTCTAAATGAGAAATCTCTATTTCAATTTATTAGTGTACTAGAAAAATCAAACTAGACAATAATGAGATTTCTCCCTTCGGTCGAAATGACCAACAGTTACGTTATTGGGGAGGGGCTTGGTGGCGGCCTTGCCGCCACCAAGCCCCTCCTCTCCTAAACCCTCTAAATAACCTGTCATTTCGACCAAAGGGAGAAATCTGTTAATTATACCAAAATGTTACCAAAGCATCCGATAAATTCTTCATCTATTTCCGTTTTACTTCACTTAAAGTTTTAACTGTAAGTGCTGCTATGCTGGAAATTTGAAGATTGTAAAACAAAAATATCTTTTAAATTTATTTTGGGCGTTTTGATATCAAATTGGTATAACTTGATAATTTCAGAACTCCTGATTTATTCCCAAACCAGTAATCCCCAGATTTTAAAATTAGCCTTAAATTTATAGTAGAATTTTGACTTTACATTGCCGACAAAAAAATCAAATCCTATTTCTGCCAGTAAATTGGAGGCAATGTAAACGTCAGTAAATAAACCAACAAAAATCATATCGAACTTAGGTTAATAAAGTTAAAAGTCCGGTAGACGAAACATTTCAAAATTGCATGAATTTTAAATATAATTTTATCGGACAACAGTAATTTTAATTTTCCAAAGATTTCGTATATTTGCATTTATTCTTAAAACCAATTTTTATGAAGAAAATTATTGTATTACTAAGTGTGCTTGGAATTGGATTATTGGCATTTGCACAAATAAACGTGGTTCCAATTACTAATACTGTACTGCAAATTAAGAAAAATGCGACTGTGTATTATCTGCCGCAGACATTAATACATGTAAAAGTTGATGTGAAAACCTCTAAGTTTATTCCTGGTCCATTTTATAACTTTGCTGAAAAATACTTGTCAATTAACGATGCTCCTAAAAAATCTTATACTTATTCTGATATTACTGCAGTTGAGTTTGTGCAAGTTTCTGTAATTGATCCCTTGGCAGGTTTTATAGTATTAGACAATAAGGGATCGCTGTGTTTTGATAATCGTGGTGTAATTACTGCTTATAATGAAAATGTTGATAATCAAACGGTGTTAAATGAATTAAAATATCAAAATTTACCCGAATACTTTGATTTAGATTCCCCTTTTTATACTGATTATGGTGTAAAAAGAAATTTTATTGGAATAACAGATACTACATATAAAGTTATACAGTTAGATTCTATTTTTCAAAAAATCCCAGTTTACAATACTGTGATTACAAGCAAAGACTTTGAGCAAAAAGCCGAAGAAGCGGCAAATTACATCATTAAAATGCGTAAAAGAAGATTCAAGCTACAAACAGTACAATTTGATGGCGAAAAACCTCCAAAAGATATAAAATTTCTTATAAAACAACTTGATAAACTTGAAGCTCAATATCTCGAATTGTTTATCGGTAAAGAAATATCCGTAAATAATAGTTTTTATTACACATTTAAACCTCTAACGGACCATAAATCTGGTAAAATCGAGATGTTTCAATTATCCGAAGAAAGAGGAATATGTCAGACCGCAGCCGAGGACACTGAACCTGTTTATCTGAAATACCAAAATTGTGCGTGGACTGCAGAATTGGATAGTTTTTATAGCCGACAAACAAAATTAAAAGAAAAAGAGAAAACCAAAGGCTTATTTTATCGAATTCCAGGGCATGGTGGACTTAGTGTAGAGTTTGACGGTAATACTTATGCAAAACAAACTTTTGTAATTCCTCAGTATGGTACTTTGACAAATTTACCATCAAAAATGTTTAAAAATAAGCATCTAAAAATAATATTTGATGTCGAAAATGGTTCTATTAAGAGAATCTGCAATGAATGACAGTCAATTGTAAATATTATTTTTACTTAATCTTTTTTTTGTTGTCAAGCACGTATTTGTTTGGACAAACTGAGCTGCATTTTTTTAAGCGTCAATTAGTTGCTGATGATTTCTTAATGGATATCAAAAAAATCACTAGAGATAGTGCCGATTTAAACATTATCCTTAACGAGTATAGAGTTGATTATTTCGCTCAAGGGTACATTACAGCAGGTTTTGATAGCATTGTTGCGGACACTTCCAAAATATTTGCATATTTTACTATGGGCAACAAATTTGAGTGGGATAAACTTGATTTTATTTTGCCAGACGAGTTTAAGAATGTTTATGAAAAGAAAATTTTGCGGCGTAAAATTTTTGATATCAATAGCTTACAAAAAGTTTTTAGAAACGCATTAACAGATGTCGCAGATAAAGGATATCCTTTTGCTCACATAATTACAGATTCGTTGGCAATAAAGTCTGACAGCTTGATATATGCTCGCTTGAAACTTGATGCAGGAGATAAATTTTATTTTGATAGTGTGCATATTAAATCGGACACAAAAATAAGGCAACATTATATTGAAAGTTATTTGGAAATAAAAAAATCAGATATTTTTTCGATGGGAAAAGTAAATCAAATCAATAATAAGTTAAAAAATCTAAGATTTATTGAGCAAACAAGACCTTTTCAATTAGCATTTGGAGATAATAATGCCGATATATTACTATATCTAAAAAAGAAAAAGTCTAATAGTTTTAACGGCATGATAGGGATATTGCCAAATAATAAAACTACTGGTAAATTATTGGTAACAGGAGATATTAATTTATATCTATTGAATAGTGTAGGAGCAGGGGAGCTGTTTTCTTTTAAGTGGCAAAAATTTGAGTTGTTAAGTCAAAATTTAAAAACGGAGTTTTCTTTGCCTTATTTATTTCGCTCTCAATTTGGGGTAGGTGTTAAATTTGACATCGAAAAGAAAGACTCAACTTATGTAAATACCGATTTTACAGGACGATTAATTTATGGAAGCAATACCGCAAATGGAACGGAGTTCTTTTTTAGACGCAAAACTTCTTATTTGTTGGGGAAAGATGAAAATCTTACCGATACGAATTACTCGGGATTTAGTTCAAACTTGTTTGGTCTTAGTTATAGATTTATTAAAACTGATAATAACATGTCGCCTCGTTCTGGTATTATTCTCGATTTGAGTACTTCGTTTGGTACAAAAAACCAGCAAATAGAAGAAGAAATTAAACCGTTATTTCAAAATGTTTCATTTGTGTCGTTGAGTGCATATATACCTTTGTTTTCATATATTAGCATTAAGTTACGCACTTACACATCAATGATTTATTCGGAAAAAATATTTGACAATGAGCTTGATCGTATCGGAGGTTTAAATAGTATTCGTGGTTTTGACGAATTATCTCTTCCAGTTTCATCGTACAGTATTCTTAATACTGAATTGAGGTATTTATTTGAGGAGCAGTCTGCATTGTTTTTATTTTATGATATAGCATATACTGAAAAACGTTTTACTACTGCGGATAATTATAATATTTTGATGGGTGTTGGTGCAGGACTTGATCTTAATACAAATGCAGGTATTTTTTCAATTGTTTTTGCAGTAGGTAAGCAAAACGAAAATCCGTTTCTTTTTAATAGTTCAAAAATCCATTTTGGATATCGTAGCACATTTTAATTTTGATTTTGCGATGAGCTTGTTTCTTGTTCATCTCCTTGATTTAACTTGTGAATGTCTTTTATTAGAATTTGTAAAAATGTTTGATTCATAAAGTTGTTTTCGAAGATTTGATAACAAAGATCAAATGCTTTATACTCTTTTATATATTCAAAAAAGTGTCCAAAATTGAAACCAATACCGTCTATGCAGCGATTATCTCCAAGATGTTGAATTATTTTTAACTTAATGTGGTCGGAGGTTTTTCCAACTTGCTTTATACTGCCGTTGTCGTAAACACCATCTGATACAAATGTAGGAGTCATGTTTCCTGGACCAAAAGGTGCAAATTGTTTGAGCAAACGATAAAACTTTGGTGTAATATCCTTTATTTCGATTTTCATATCAGCAATAATTACTGGTATTCTTTGGTCTTCTGTAATAGTATTTCTTACATAATCTTCGAATCTTTGTTTAAAAGGCTCCAGATTTTCGATTTTCAATGTTAATCCTGCTGCATACATGTGCCCTCCAAAGTTCTCTAAGAGGTCGCTGCACGATTCAATAGCATCGTATAAATTATATCCAGGTACAGATCTTGCGGATCCAGTTACCATGCCGTTGCTTTTTGTTAAAACTACGGTGGGTCGATAATATGTCTCGGTAAGTCGTGAGGCAACAATGCCAATTACTCCTTTATGCCAATCTTCGGAATAAACGACAGTAGAGTAAGCATTTTTTGATATTTCGTTTGACGCAACCATTTCTAAGGCTTGGTCAGTGATGTCGTGGTCAAGTTCTTTTCGACTGGTGTTAATGACATTTATTTCTAAACCTGCTTTTTCGGCAAATTTATCGTTTTCGGTTATCAATAATTCTACTGCGGTTTTGCCAGACTCCATCCGTCCTGCTGCATTTATGCGAGGTCCTATTTTAAAAACAATGTCATTTACTTGAATTTCCTTATCGGTTAAACCAGTTATTGTAATTATGCTTTTTAGTCCTGGACATGGATCATTGTTTAGTTGTTGCAGACCAAAATATGATAATATTCGGTTTTCTCCTGTAAGTGGCACAATATCAGAGCCTATGCTAACAACAACAAGATCAAGATTTTTGTAAAGTGGTTCGGGAGGTGCTTGCTTGGTATGACAAAGTGCCTGCATTAGTTTAAATGCAACTCCTGCTCCCGATAGTTCTTTATAAGGATAATCGCAGTCAACTCTTTTGGGATCAAGTATTGCAAATGCTTCGGGGAGTTCTGCTCCAGGATTGTGGTGATCACAGATTATTAAATCTATCTGTTTTTCGTTGGCATATTTTGTTTTTTCAATTGCTTTTATGCCACAATCAACCGCAATTACAAGACTACAATCGTTGTCCTTTGCATAATCGATACCTTGAAATGAAATTCCATAACCTTCGTTATATCTATCCGGAACATAAAACCAAAGTTTATCGTGAAAGTTTTTCAGATAATTATAGACTACCGATACTGCTGTTGTACCATCAACATCATAATCTCCATAAATTAGAATATGTTCGTTTGATTCAATGGCTTTTATAAGACGAGCAACTGCTTTGTCCATGTCTTTCATTAAAAATGGATCATGAAGATCACTTAATTCGGGTCTAAAAAAAACTCGGGCTTCTTCGTATGTCTCTATGCCTCGCTGAACTAATAAATTCCCAATTTTTGTGTCAATATTTAATAAAGATGATAGGTTTTCAACCTTTCCAATATCCGCATTTTCTTTAATTAACCAACGTTTCTCTATCATGTGACTTATGTCGTTTCATTTTTACAATAGTAACAAAAAAAAATATCATTTTATATGTTTTTATTTATTAGTTGCGAAAAGTTATTATTTGATTAGATTTTCAGTTCTACAAAAAGGTTAGTGTTTTGTTAGCTAGAGTTGGTAAGCTAAGATTTTAGTTTAATGCGTTTTTCGTGCCTTAAAAGTGTATTATTTCGCTCTTATATCTTATATTTGCAAAAAAATTGATTTTATGGATCATACAGGATTAAGTGAACAGGAGATATTACGCCGCGAAGCATTGGTAAAATTAAATGAATTAAGTATTGATGCGTATCCAGCAGCAGAGTATCCAGTAAATATTTACTCAACAGATATTTTGGCACAATTTAAAGATGAAAATATGCCTGATAAATTAAAGGCTGTTTGCATTGCAGGTAGAATTATGTCGCGTCGTATTATGGGTAATGCCTCATTTGCTGAGCTACAAGATAGTAAAGGACGAATTCAAGTTTATTTTAAACGTGATGATATTTGCCCAGGAGATGATAAAACTATGTACAATGTCGTTTTTAAGAGGCTATTGGATATTGGTGATATTATTGGTGTTAAAGGTTATGCGTTTCGCACCCAAGTTGGTGAGATTTCGGTGCATGTAACTGAGTTTACTGTTTTATCAAAGTCCTTACGTCCTTTACCAATAGTTAAAGAAAAAGACGGACAGGTGTATGATGCTTTTACTGATCCAGAAATGCGTTATAGACAGCGTTATGTCGATTTAATTGTAAATCCACAGGTTAGGGATGCTTTTGTAAAAAGAACAAAGATTATTAATACTATGCGAGAGTTCTTTAATAATCAAGGGTATCTCGAAGTTGAAACACCAATTTTACAACCAATAGCTGGAGGTGCTGCGGCTCGTCCGTTTATCACTCATCATAATGCTCTAAATATTCCTCTTTACCTCCGAATTGCAAACGAATTGTACCTTAAACGTTTAATTGTAGGTGGTTTTGACGGAGTTTACGAATTTGCAAAAGATTTTCGTAACGAAGGTATGGATCGTACTCATAATCCTGAGTTTACAGTACTTGAAATATACGTTGCTTATAAGGATTATAAGTGGATGATGAATTTTACCGAAGAAATGGTTGAAAAGGTTGCTCTTGCATTGCATAATACAACTAAACTTAAACTTGGCGATAAAGAAATTGACTTTAAACGCCCGTTTAAGCGTGTTACAATGTATGATGCAATTAAAAAATATACAGGTTATGATATTGGTGGAAAATCAGAAGATGAATTGCGTCAAATTTGTCAAGAGCTTGGAATAGAGACCGATAAAGCTATGGGTAAAGGTAAACTGATTGATGAGATATTTGGCGAAAAATGCGAAAGTAATTTTATTCAACCAACTTTTATTATTGATTATCCTGTTGAAATGTCGCCTTTAACAAAAAAACATCGTGAAGTTGAAGGATTAACAGAACGTTTTGAACTTTTTGTTAATGGTAAAGAGCTTGCAAATGCTTATTCGGAGCTTAACGATCCAATTGATCAACGCGAAAGGTTTGAAGATCAAATGCGTTTATCTGCAAAAGGCGATGACGAAGCAATGTTTATAGATAAAGATTTTCTTAAAGCTCTCGAGTATGGTATGCCGCCAACTTCAGGAATGGGCATTGGTATTGATAGATTGACAATGGTTATGACTGATAACGTATCAATACAAGATGTGCTATTCTTCCCTCAAATGAGACCTGAGAAAAAACTTGAAGAAATTGACGAAAGTGTTTTTGTCGAAATAGGTATTGATGAAGATTGGGCAAAAGTCTTGGTAAAAACTGGAATTCATTCTGTTAAAGCCTTAAAAGAAGCAAATCCTAACAAATTGCATCAAACAATTTGTGGCTATAATAAAAAAAGTCAATTAGGGCTAACCAATCCTTCGCAGGAACAGGTAAAAGGCTGGATAGAGAATTGATGAGTTGGCTCAGCAAAATATGTTTATTGTTGTGTATTGTTGTTTTATACGCAACTAATACTTTTGCATTTAATAGCTTGCATGAAATTAAAATCGAACCTGAATTTGCCGTTGTGAAAGGTATGGAGGCTAAAATTAAGCTGTTAGCTTTTGATAGTTTGGGTAATGCAATTCCAGTAAACTGTTTTTCGTCTGTTTACGTAAATAATGAAAAAATTGATGTCTATTTTTCTGATGGGTTAGCGGTTTTTTATTATAAATTTGAAAAAGCTACTATTATAAGCATAAAATGTGCTGATGTTGAAGTCGAAAAAAAAGTAAATCCAATCCCATTGTGGTTCTCAATATTACCTCCTTTGATAGCTATATTATGTGCATTACTTTTTAAAGAGGTGTTTTCGGCTTTATTTTTGGGATTGTTTAGTGGTACATTTATTATTTACTTGTATTCTGGTGTTAGTATATTTAGTGCTTTTTTTAAATCTGTTTTTTCAATCGTAGATAAGTATGTAATCGAAGCACTCTCGGAGTCAACTCATATTTCGATAATAGTGTTTTCGATGCTCATTGGTGGGACAGTGCATATTATTACTAAGAATGGCGGAATGCAAGGAGTTATAAACGTTCTGTCGAAGTATGCTAAAACTGCTCGTTCGGGACAATTAGTTACTTGGCTTTTGGGACTTTTGGTGTTTTTTGATGATTATGCAAATACCTTAGTCGTTGGTAATACTATGCGTCCTGTAACTGATAAATTGCGAATCTCACGCGAAAAACTTGCTTATATCGTTGACAGTACAGCCGCTCCAGTAGCATCAATTGCATTTGTTACAACGTGGATAGGGGCAGAGTTAAGTTATATACAGTCAACTCTTGTTAAATTGCAGATAGACGAAAGTGCATATAATATCTTCTTTGCGAGTTTAAAATATTCGTTTTATCCTATCCTTGCACTAATTTTTGTGTTTTTATTGATTTGGTCACGTAGAGATTTTGGCCCAATGTATCATAGTGAAAAACGTGCGAGAAGTAAAGGCGTAAATGTGGCAAGTCTCGAAAAGAAAATCGAACACGATTTAAAAGATTTTGAAAGTGAAAAGAAAATTAAACCTAGGGTCTTAAATGCAATTATACCTATTGCTGTGATAGTGTTTGGAACAATTACTGGATTAATTTATACTGGTTGGGATTCTAATATATGGAATGACGAATCTTTAGGCTGGCTAACAAAAATTTCGGGAATTATTGGAAATTCTGACTCATATAAATCTTTAATCTGGGCATCGCTTAGTGGGCTTCTTGTTGCAATTGGGCTTAGTTTAACACAAAATTTACTTAAATTAAAGGAAGCCACAGAAGGAATGATTGCAGGTTTTAAATCTATGCTAACAGCAGTAATGATTTTAACTCTTGCTTGGTCATTGGCTGGACTTATTAGCGATTTGCATACAGCCGACTTTATTACACTGTCTATTAGTTCAACTAATATGACTCCTCAATTTTTGCCTTTTGTTACTTTTCTTGTGTCTGGGTTAATTGCTTTTAGTACTGGCTCATCGTGGGGTACAATGGCAATTATTTATCCGCTTATTTTGCCAACAACATGGTTGTTGTGTGGACGAGCTGGATTGCCTTATGAAGAGTCAATCGGTATCTTTGCTCATGTTGTCTCAACTGTAATTGCAGGCTCGGTTTTTGGTGACCACTGTTCGCCAATATCAGATACTACTATTCTTAGCTCATTGGCATCTTCTTGTAATCATATACAGCATGTAAAAACACAAATGCCTTATGCAATTACCGTAGCAATCGTGGCTTTGATTATCGGAACTTTACCTATTGCCTACGGGGTAAGTGTTTTTGTGGTTTATCCTGCGATGATTGGAACGCTTTGGCTAATTATTAGGTACTATGGTAAAAAAACCTAGGCTAAATAAACTGAAGCTATTAGCTAAATTTTGCGTCTCGAAAAACAACAAAATAGCTGCATCAATTCTGCATACTTTATTATTTGACAAACTCTAAGTAAACATAAGCCTATAAAAATTGTTAATTTTGTCAAATGGAAATACTTAAACTTTTAATACCAGCTTTAATAATTCTAGTTATTGTCGTACTTGGATTAGGAATAGGAATATTTTTTGGAAAGAAAAAGAAATTCCCTACAACTTCTATCAGTGGCAATAAAGAAATGGCAAAACGTAATATTACTTGTGCCTCGCATGATGAAAGACAAGCTTGTGGACTTAAGAGCGGTTGTTGTGGCGGCGGAAAGTCTTTGGATTAGAATTTATATTGTAAATTATTATTGTTTGATGAAAATCAAAAATTAAATTATGTAGCAATGAGATTTCTCCCTTCGGTCGAAATGACAAACGTTCTATCGGGCAGTAATAATCGCTAGATAACAGTTCTGTTTGTTTATCAATCTCAAATATGGCTTTTTTTACGTGTTACCAACATAAAAAAATTTGGTTTTGATCTTAATGTAAAGTATATTTGTCTTTTAGTACAATGTGCTTTACAATTATTATCAATGGACAAAACTCAAAAAGATTTTAACTTATTACCTCCGATTTTTAAGAAAATTGCATTCGGAATCATATTGATAGTCATCTTGTTCGTAATCCTTAATGTGACAAAAGTACTAAGGATAGACAAACAAATTGCTAAGACAATTACGATGTCATTTTTTCTAATTGCTTTGCTATTGTTAGCGATAACTAAAAATAAAATAGAAGACGAGTTAACTTTAAGAATTAGATTAAAAGCCTTTGCTGCGTCATTTTTATATGGAGTTGCTTTTGTGATAGTTAAACCATTTGTAAACTTACTTTTTGATGGCACTTTTTTATTAGATATGGGGGTTGAGCAACTCTTATTAAGCATGTTTTTCTTTTATTTTATAATGATGTTTATTATGAAAAGGAGCATATAGTGAAAAACACAATTAAAATACAAAGAGCTATCAAAGATTTGACACAAGAAGATCTTGCAAATTTGATTGGAGTTTCGAGGCAAACAGTTAATTCTATTGAAAATAACAGATATATCCCGTCAACATTGCTTGCATTAAAAATATCAAAAGTGTTTGAGAAGAATGTAAATGATATTTTCGAGTTAGAGGAAAGCGATTAATCTAAGGCTGTAATAATCTCTCTCAATTTTTTTTCTTCATTTTCCCAATTTAACTCTTGTGCTGCGTTTTTGCAGTTCTGGTGAAATTTATTTAATTGAGTATTGTCTGCCAAGAGTGATTGTAAGTATTCGGCTAATTCTTGAGGATTAGAAGTTTTAATATTAATTCCGCAATTATAATTGTTTACAATTTTGCTCATTTCGGGCAAGTCAGAGCAAATAACGGGTACCCCTGCTTGTATATAATCAAATATTTTATTTGGTAAACTGTATTTGTAATTCAGACTTTTGCCTTGCTCTAATGAGAATCCTACGCGTGCTGTTTTTGTGAGATTGTATAAAGCGTCAAAATCGAGAACGCCCACAAATTTTATCTTCTTACTTAAATTAAGTTCGTTTGTAAGTTGTTGTAATTCTTTTTCAAGATTCCCTTTTCCTGCAATAAAAAGTTGATAATCAGGTATGTACTGCATCATCTCTATCATTATTTCGATTCCTCGTTCTTTATTTAAGGCTCCTTGATAAATTAGTAATTTAGGACGTGTTTTATAATCATTAGAAAATGTGCGTAATTGCGGTAAGTTTCTTATGACTTGCATATTTATGTCATAAAGTTTATTGTAATAATCTGCAATTGGTTGGCAGACAGTATATGATGCTCCTGCTCGCTTAATGAACTTTTTCTCAATTTTTAACCAGATTTTCTTTTTACGTGGTTTGTTTTCTAATTCGGGTACTTCGGTAAAAAGTTCATGAGAATCATAAATTATTTTAACTTTTTTTAATTTAGATGCAATTCCAGCAGATGCAAGACAATCTAAATCGTTTGCTAAAATAAAATCTGCTTTATTGAAAATATAGTAAATTAGCAGTCGTGCGTTAAGACATACGTAAAACATAAGCCCTTTATTAAATAAAAGTCTGAATCTTTTTGTTTTGTATTGTCGGTAAATAGTAGGGCTGTTCTTTAGTTTCCGCCCACAAAGTACAACATCATAGCCAAAATTTGTTAAACTGCTACATATCCTATTTACACGTTGGTCAATAACGAGATCGTTGGATACACTAACTATAATTTTCTTATTTGGCATCTTATATTTTTTTCAAAGATAATATTTATTTATTTTTGTATCAAATTACATTATAATGAAAGATATCCCGAATTATTGTCTTAAATCTCTTAATACTTTTAAAATAGATGTTAATGCTGACAGATTTATAAGTTTTGATAATCTTTATGAGTTTTTATTATTTGCGAAAGAAAATAAAAATATTTTTAAACAAAAATTTATTGTAACAGGAGAGGGGAGTAACCTCCTTTTCACAAAAGATTTTAATGGAACTGTAATTCATCCCGAAACAAATATTTTTGGAATTTTAAAAGAAACAGATACTCATTATATTGTGCAATCAGAGGCAGGTTTAAAATGGGATGATTTTGTTGATGAGACACTAAAATTGAGGGCGTATGGTCTTGAAAATCTTTCACTTATTCCTGGTACCGTTGGGGCAAGCGTTGTGCAAAATATTGGTGCTTACGGAGTTGAGGTTGGCGACTTTGTTGATAAGATTAAATATATTTGTCTTGAAGAGTTTGTAATAAAAACTATAACTGGCGAAGATTGTGGGTTTTCGTATCGTAACAGTATATTTAAAAATGAGTTAAAGAATAAAGCGATAGTTGTTGCTGTTGATTTTAAATTAAAAAAGAAACCAGAATGTAATACTAATTATGCTGATATTCAAAGTTATGTTGCTGATAACGTGCCGGTTACACCAATGTTCATTCGTGATGTTGTAATTAAAATTCGAAATAAAAAGTTGCCTGATCCCGATATTATTGGTAATGCGGGTTCATTTTTTAAGAATCCTGTAATTGATAAACTGCAATTTGATGATTTACTAATAAAATTTTCTGATTTACGATATTATGATTTACATAATGGAAAATATAAAATTGCTGCAGCTTGGTTAATTGATGTTTGTGGATTTAAAGGTTTTGAGCATAAAGGTGCAGCGGTTCACGAAAATCAGGCACTTGTGTTAATTAATAAGTTGGGACAAGCAAAAGGTCAAGATATTAAAGAGCTTGCAGATATTATTCAAAATAAGGTGCAAGCAAAATTTGGATTAATACTTGAACCTGAAGTGATAATTTTGTAGTGGAGTAAGAGAATTTATTACATTATAAATGTTTAATTACAAAAAGAGGCTGCTAATTAGCAGCCTCTTTTTGTTTGATATTGTTTTAGAAATACTATTTGAATACCGTTACATTACCTGCATAAGTATAATCTTTACCATATTTGTCTCTTAATGTTACAACATAAGAGTAAACACCTTGAGGGACGTAATCGCCTTTATCTAAATTATAGCGACCTTTCCAGTGAGTATTCCAATCTTTAGTTGTAAATATCATTTCACCCCAGCGATTATAAATGGTCATTTGATAGTTTTCTTCGTCAACACCTACACCGATAGGATAGAATTCGTCATTGCCTGGACTACGCAAATTAATTGCTGTTGGAAAATAGATTCTGTGGTCATCAATAATCTCAATTATTTTTGTAACCGTATCGAGACAGCCTTCTTGACTATATACAGTTAGTGTAACAGGGAATTCGCCTTGTGCCATATAAACATGAACTGGATTTTGATTTCCTGATACTATACCATCTCCAAACTCCCATTCCCATGCAATAGCACCAATCGATTGGTCTTCGAAGTCAATCTCGGGCTCAAATAAGCCAGTTGACCATGGAAATGCAACGAAGTCCGCTATTGGATTGTCATAAATTTTTAATGATATACGTGTACTGTCGATACAGCCCATAGGTGTTTTTACAATAGCGAGTATATTGTAACTACCAGTTTCATTAAATATGTGTATAGGGCGTTTTAAATCAGAATAATTATCTGTTCCCGAGTTCTCATCGTCAAATTCCCAATAATATGTATATGTTAAATTTTCGGTATTATTGTCAAATGTAACAGATAAAGGAGTACAACCTGTGTACGGATTTCTGCTAAGATGTACCTCTGGAGATGGTGATACTACTGCTGTAACGTAAGCAGTATCACGAGGCGTAGTACAACCATCCGAAACAATTACTCTAAAGTCAGTATTTATAAGAGGACTGATAGCAAGAGTATTTTCTGTGGTTATTATGCCGTTACCCCAATCATATACGTAGTTGCCATCTCCACCTGTAACATTTGCTAAAAGAGTAGATACTTGTCCTTGGCATATGGCGTTTGGAGTAGTTACAATTAATGATAATGGTGGTAATACTTCAATATGAATGTTTGCTGGCTCTGATGCACAATTTCGAGAATCGTACGCAATTACTTGATAATCTGTTGTTGTTATTGGGCTTACCAAGTAAGATGTTCCGTTGCCTAAACCTGCCCACGACAGATTATAAGGCGGAACTCCGCCAGCCGCACTAGCCGAAACTATCGCTTGTTGACCAATACAAATTGTGCGTCCTGATTCTGGATATACAACCACCTCTTCGGGACTGCTAATTGGGAATTGAGCAAACACAACACAATCATCCTGATCCGTAATCGTAACATTATAAACTCCAGCAGCTAATGTGTTGGAAAATGCCTCATCGCTAACATTTGGTCTCCAGTCGTATATGTAAGGGTTAGTCCCTCCAGAAACAAATATCTGTGCAAATCCATCGTTGTCGCCAAAACAGGTAACTCCGTTAAATAGTACATTATCTAAATTTAGTGAGTTTGTTGAATTGAGAGTAACAGTATTGCTAGTCGTACAGCCGTTTCCATCAGTAATAGTAACTGAGTATGTTCCCGGAGCTAAATTTTCTAAATGTCCACCTGTCATATTGCCAGGATTCCATTGATATGTATAACTTCCTGTGCCTCCAAATATTTGGTCTATATAGGCAACTCCATTGTCAAATCCACATGTTGAATTTTCAGTAACAAAACTTGCATTTATGGCAGCAGGTTCATTTACGATGAAAGTTTCTGTAATAAAGCAGCTAGCATCTTCTTCATCATAAACAACAACCGTATAAGCCGCAGCTGTAAGACCTTCGACAATTGCTGAGTTTTCTCCAATTTGTGGCCAACTTATTAGGTAGTTCCCTGTTCCTCCAGATGGGTAAATACTAATCATACCATCGTTACCCGAATTACAAAGAGTGTTTACAACGTCCCCAGTAATTGATAAAGGAGTCGGTTCCGAGATTGTTACGCTTGTTGTTGCTTGGCATCCATTGGCATCTGTTACGCTTAAAGTATAAACTCCTGCACATAAATTATTGGCTGTAACTAATCCAGAGCCACTCGACCAAGAATATGTATATGGGCTTGTTCCACCCGAAACAAGAGCGGTTGCGGTTCCATTGCAGAAGCCAGCACAGCTTACATTAGTATAATTTGCTATCGAAACTATTAGTGGAGTGGGTTCAATTATACTTGTACTTCCAACTGCTGAGCATCCGTGATCATCGGTAACTGTTACTGTATAGTTTCCCTGTGCAAGGTTAATTGCTAAAGCTGTCGGTTGACCATTATTCCATAATATAGAATTATTGGTAGTTGTGCTTGTGAAAATAACTTCAGCCGTACCACTTGCATTTCCGTTACAGTTTACATTAGAGACTATAATATTGGTAATTTGAGGACCATTGATATCACTTAATCCGATTGTTTGGCTAACACTACAATTATGTGCATCGGTAATAGTAACAGTATAGCTTCCCGATTGGAGATTGCTTAAAGTACTTGATGTGCCTGATACAGGAGACCAAGCATAGCCAAAAGGAGAGGTGCCACCTGTTGCTCCAACAGAAATTGAACCATCAGAGCTACCACAAACAGGTTCGGTAATGTTTTGTATATTTATTCCTAATATTGCTGGACTGTTAATGCTTGTTGATGAATATGTTTCACAACCATTAGAATCAGTAAGTGTCAAGTTATATATGCCAGCACATAGGTTAAATATTGTTGGTGTTACTTCATTGTTTGACCATAAGTATGAATATGTACCTGAGCCTCCAGATGGCATTGCGGTAATTGTCCCATTACATGCACCATTACATAATTCGTTGGTAGCATTTAGTGTAACATTTAATACAGGAGGGACACCAACCAAAATGCATGTATCAATAGTGCAGCTATTATTATCTAGTACTGTTACACAATGTTGTCCTGGAGCTAGTCCAATTGGATTTGAAATAACTTGACCATTATCCCATACATAATCGTAAGGGGGTGTTCCTCCAGTAATTGTAATACTTACACTTGCATTAGTGCTTCCATTACATTGAGCATCATTTATTGTTACATCTGCAAAAACCATTTGTGTAGGTGAGGACACGTTAATTGAATTTGAGGCAGTACAACCATTATTGTCAGTAACCATTAATGTATGCGTTCCGGTACATAGACCTGTTGCGGTTGCTGTTGATTGGCCTGTGCCACTCCATAAGTAAAAATACGGAGGCGTGCCACCAAATGGTGCTGCTGTTGCTGTTCCAGTACAATTGCCATTGCATGATGTTGCAGAACTAGTTATAGGAACAGTTATAAAAGTAGGTTCGGTAATGGTGTAATTTCTTGTTGCATAACAATTATTAGCATCTAAAATAACAACAGAATAATTACCGTCACAAAGTCCTGATTGATCTTCGTTAGTTGGTGTTACTCCTATGCCCGCCCAAGTGTAGGTGTAGGGCGAAGTTCCTCCAAAAGCAGTGATGTCAATGCTACCGTTGCATGTATTTTGACAGCTTGCATTATTAATAACTTCAATTACATTAAGTATATTTGGCTCTGTAAGGTTTACGCCCGTAGTTGCAGCACAGCCAGTATTTAAATCAGTAACAACAACGCTGTAGTTACCTGCACATAAATTAGTTGCTGTTGCAGTAGTTTGTGTGGGTACTGAGCTCCAGTTGTATTGATACAAACCGCTACCACCCGATAAACTTACTGTTGCAGTTCCATTACAAGTTCCGTTACAGGTAATATCGTTACTATTTGAGATTGTCGCAACTGGTCCATTTATATCACTAATTGGATATGCTACTATTATTTGGCAGCCTTTGTTGTCTGTAATTGTTACAGTATAGCTACCTGCTAGTATGTTGAAAATATCTTGGGTTAATTGACCAGCACCACTCCATGCATACGTATATGGTTGGGCACCACCACTTACGGTAAGATCTATCGCCCCATCAGATTGTCCACAGTTTGATGGCGTAATAGCGGCAGATGCGACAATTGGAAGTCCATCAACTAGGGTGGTATTAGCACTAATGCTACATCCATTATCATCGGTGGCTGTAACAGAATACGTACCTGCACTCAAGTTATTAGCTGTTTGTGTGATTTGTAAATCGCTCCATATAAATGAGAAAGGACTGGTTCCACCACTAACATTGGCAAAAGCATTGCCATTAGTACCTCCATAACAATTTATAGGAGGTGCAACAATATTTAAGCTTAATCCTGCTGGTTGTCCAATTATCGCACTTGTTACAGTAGAACAGCCGACATTATCTTCTACGGTAACATAATATGTATCAGGTCCTAAATTGGTAGCAGTTGGGTTAGTTTGTACTGGTGTAGTACTCCATTCATAAGAATATGGCGGAGTTCCTGAAGCTACCGAAACTGTTGCCCAACCATCATTCTCTCCGTTACATCCAACATCTTCTTGTGCTGATATAATTGCAGTAGGTCCAGGAATATCAACAATACTTGCCGAGCCTGTCTGGCTGCATCCATGGTCGTCTGTTACGGTTACAAGATACGGATTACCTGTAGATGTTAAACCTGTGTTTGTCATACTTGCTGTTGCTCCTCCAGCCGACCATGACCAAAGGAAAGGAGAAGTACCTCCAATTGGAGTGGCTGTTGCCGAACCAGTAGGCATTCCACAATTTGCAGTTGTTGTAGAAATATTTAATAGTAATTCTGCAGGTTCTACAATGTTGTAATTTAATGTTTCAACACATGAGTTATTATCTGTAATTTGAACAGAATGATTACCTCCACAGAGATTTAGATTTAAGTTTGAATTTGGATTTGACCCGCTTGACCATAAATAATTATATGGTGCAGTACCGCCACTTACGTTTATTTGAGCTTCTCCATCACAATCTCCAAAACAAGTAGTAGGAACAGTACTAACTAAATTTATTGTGATAGGTAGTGGTTGAGTGATTGTGATGTTATCACTTGCAGTGCAACCAAAATTATCTGTAACTTGTACAGAAACACTTCCTGTGCCAATTCCTGAAACATTACTTGTTAAATTTGCAGTTGTTTCATTTAATCCAGATGACCAGTTGTAAGTGTAATTTGGAGTTCCTCCTGTAACAGTTGCTAGTGCTGTTCCACTAGTGCCTCCAGCACAAAGAACATTTGTGCCAGTTACATTTACAGTTATGCCACCAATATCATCTACAAAGCCATTTGCTTGAGCAGTACAAGCATTATTATCGGTTACAATAACTGTGTAAGTGCCTGTCGGGATGTTAGTTGCAGTTGGTGTTGACTGCGGTGGAGTAGTATTCCATGTGTAATTTGTATAAGGGGGTGTGCCTCCAGCAGGACTTGCAGTAATTGCACCATCCGATAATCCACAGTGTGCATCTACAATATTTATAGTTGTTACTGTGAGTTGAGGAGGTTGAGATATATTTACTGTTTCAACAACACTACAGCCAGCTTCGGTTACAGTTACAGTATGATTGCCTTGACAAAGTCCTGTTGCTGTTTGCGTAATTTGTCCATTATCCCATAAGTAAGTAAATGGACCTGCTCCTACAGGAGTTGCAGTTGCAGAACCGTTACAATTGCCAAAACAGTCCACATCGTTAATAACACTTGTAGTAACAGTAAATGGTACTCCTGCGTCACTAACGTTTACAGTGTTTGCGGCAGTACAACCAGCACCGTCTGTCACTGTAACTGTGTATGTTCCTGCTGCAACTGTAATTGTCGCTGTAGATCCTCCATTTGACCAACTATATGTTGGGGGAGGAGTATGTCCAGTAACTGTAACACTTGCTGTTCCATTTGGCATTCCACAAGTAGCATCTGTAGAACTCATAGTGAGAACCATTGCAGTGGGTTCGGTAATGGTAAAGGTCTCTACTACATTACATGCAGCATTAGAGCCGTCAGCGACGGTTACAGTATATGTTCCATCGCATAATCCTCCTGTGGTTTGGTTATTTGGAGTTGTCCCAGATGAATATTGGTATGAGTATGTAGGGGCTCCAGAAGCGTTTACAGTTGCTGTTCCATTACAATCTCCCGCACAAGTTGGGTCGGTTGTAACGACATTTGCTACGGGTATATTTCCACTACTACTAATTGTAGTGTTGGCGGTTCCTGTGCATGAATTTACATCACTTACAATTACAGTGTATGCACCAGCACATAATCCACTTATATTTGATGCTGTTGAACCTGTTGACCACGCATAAGAAGAATACGCAATTGTCGTTGCTGCTGTTCCATCGCATAAACCACAATTATCAGGTGTTGTCGTAATTGTAGGACTTGGAGATGCAAAAACTTCAATATTGGTGCTATATGTATCTGTACATGTCCCTGCAGTAATTGTAAGACTTACGTTATAGATGCCTGGTGATGCCCAAGTTATTCCTGTTGGATTTTGGGATGTTGAAGTACCCGGAGTCCCACTGGTAAATGTCCATGCGTAGGTTTCTGTTGGAGTAACTGCACCTGTATGTGTAAAATTATATGAATGTCCAGGAAAGCATTGATTACCGTTGTATGTAAAAGTTGCATCAGGGACATCCACATTATTGAGGGTTACGCTTCCTGTGGTAGAGCATCCATAAATATCAGTAACTGTGATACCATATAATCCACCTGCGAGGCCTGTAAAATTATGTGAAATAACGCCATTTTGTGTTGCAGCACCTAGCTGTATATTATAAGGAGGACTGCCACCTGTACCTGTTACTAACACTTCACCGCTATTTGTCCCACCTCCACAACTTGGATGAGTTATTGACGTATTATACGCAAGAGGAGGAGATTCATTTATTACTATCGTTTCAATATATTCACAGTGTCCTATATTATCTGTTATAACAATTTGGTAAGAGCCTGCGCTTAAATTGGTTAAACTAAAACTTGTTCCTGCTATTGCAACATTAGCACCTCCATTTAGGCTATAAAAATATGGGGCAGTACCACCAGTTATATTATTAACTGTTATTGTGCCAGTATTGTCTCCATTACAAGGAATATCCGTATTTGAAATATCTGCTGTAATACCAATAACGGTAAACGTTAAGCAGTTTTGCGGGGCGATATTACCACAAAGGTCATTAACACTGCCATCTCTTACGCAAACTGTATAGTTTCCATCTTCAGTTAGATAATCACTTAATTGTAGTGTCCAAATATCATCGTAGAATGTACCTGAGGAATATGTGCTACTAGAAGCTGCTTCACAAACGGGACTCCAAGCATCCGAAACATTATATGTTCCACCTGGACCAGTAACGAAAAAGTCTGATGCCTGAACGCTTGAGCATGCTAATCCTTCGGAGAACTGTATTGTTATAGACTGAGCTCCACAGGTTGTTGTAGATGTAATTGCATCCATAACTGGAGCTGTGTTATCTACAATACTAGCAGTTGAGTTTGAAAAATTAATAGAGTACCCATGTGTAGCGGTTGGCATGTAGCTAGAAATATGTAATGCGTAAGTTTCACCAGCAGTAACCCAAATAGGGGTATTGTAAGGAGTTCCAACTCCATGTCCTGGCCAATGTTGGCAATTTGAAGTGGTCCCTATATTTTGCATTCCAGTTGCTGTTACAGTACCTACATCCCCCCACCAATTACATGAAACTGGTGGATGGTTTTGGTAGTCAACAAGATCAAAACAT
>JAQVOR010000139.1 GCA_028702535.1 Bacteroidales bacterium | reverse complement strand
GATCCAGTAATCCAGTGATCCAGTAATCCAGTAATCCAGTGATCCAGTAATCCAGTGATCCAGTGATCCAGTGATCCAGTAATCCAGTGATCCAGTGATCCAGTAATCCAGTGATCCAGTAATCCAGTGATCCAGTGATCCAGTAATCCAGTGATCCAGTAATCCAGTAATCCAGTAATCCAGATTTTTTCTTTCCAAAAAAACACAGCTTTTCTAAAATAGTACTATATTTGTCTTTATAAGTGTTTATTCTATTATTATGTTTGAATCAATAATCAAAATAATTAAATCAAACCTCAGTATGTTTAAATACATTGCGGTTGGATTATTAAACACTTTAATCTCATTATTTACCATTTGGTTTTGCATGTTTGTTTTTAAAATAGCTTACGATGTTTCAAATGTAATTGGTTATATAGTAGGTTTTATCAATAGTTTTATTTGGAATAAACTTTGGGTATTTAGAAAAAAAGGCTCTAAGGAGCTACCTAAAGAATTAATTTTATTTTTGTCTGTTTTTATAGTTTGCTATATAATACAATTTACTGGTTTAAAGATAATGGTAGAAAAGTTACATTGGAACGAATATCTATCACAATTATTTGCAATGGTTTTATATACTATTCCAGGATACTTATTAAACAGATTTATAACATTTAGTAATAAAAAAGGAAAAACACATTATGAATAGACTTGCAATTGTAGTCCCCTGTTATAATGAAGAAGAAGTTATAAACGAAACGGCGACCAGATTTAAGGCATTGCTTAAAAGATTAATCGAAGCTAAAAAGATTTTAGATTCCAGTTATGTATTATTTGTAAATGATGGCAGTAACGATACTACTTGGGATATAATTTCGGAATTGCATAATTTAGATAAAACATTTAACGGTATAAACTTAGCAAAAAATGTAGGACATCAAAATGCTTTAGTTGCAGGTTTAAACTTTGTCTCTGACAGTTGCGATATCGCAATTTCAATTGACGCTGATTTACAAGATGACATAAACGCAATAGAAGAAATGGTCGATGCTTATGACGAAGGTTATGACATTGTTTATGGAGTCAGAAGCTCAAGAAAAAAAGATAGTTTCTTTAAAAAACATACTGCACTTCTTTTTTATAAAATCATGCTATTTTTAGGAGTAAACACTATTTATAATCACGCCGACTACCGACTAATGAGCAAAAGAGCAATAAAACAATTTATGTTATACGGCGAAAAAAACATGTTCATCAGAGGCGTAGTACCTCTAATTGGTTACAAAACAAAAAAAGTTTATTATAAACGAGAATCAAGATTTGCAGGAGAATCTAAATACCCATTAAGAAAGATGATAAACTTTGCGGTTGACGGCATCACTTCATTTAGTGTAAAACCAATCAGATTTATTTTTATAATTGGTTTTATCTGCCTGATTTTCAGCTTTGCCTCACTCATTTATATCCTAATTTCTTACAATCAAGGAAATACTGTTCCTGGCTGGACATCTGTAATGATTTCGCTTTGGTTTTTAGGCTCAATTACAATCTTATCACTAGGTATTATTGGCGAATATATCGGTAAAATTTATTCCGAAGTAAAAAGAAGACCCAGCTACAATATCGAAACTGTTTTATTCGATTAATATTAAAAATAACAGCTTTAAAATTTATGCTAACAAATTTAAAAAAAGCACTAAAGTCAAAAGAGAATATAAAAACAATATTGTACATCTCTGTACTTTCCATAATGAGTTATTTTGTTTTCATCAATAATCTGGGAAGCAGAACACTTCATATTTGGGACGAATCAAGAAATGCTATAAGTGCTTATGAAATAAGTAAAAATGGAAGCTATCTAATGCCAACTTTTGACGAACAAATAGATATGTGGAACACAAAACCACCTCTACTTATCAGTTGTCAAGCTATTTGCATTAAAATTTTTGGAAATAAAGAATCTGCCGTACGACTTCCAAGTGCCTTAGCCTCTAGCTTAACAGCGATATTAGTTTTCTTGGTATTAGCATCACTTACAAAATCAAAACCACTAGCCTTTTTGTCCTCTTGTGTATTTCTAACACTACCTGGAATACTCCCGTATCACGCCCTTCGACAAGCAGACTTTGAAGCATTTCTAGTCTTATTTTCTGCGGCCTATGCTCTTGTGTTTCTATATTATTTAGAAACTAAAAAAACCAACTTTTTATATCTTTCTATGGTCTTGTTTACATTAGCTTTCTTATCAAAAAGTTCTGCATCATTATTCTTCTTACCAGGTATTGGGATATACATATTATTAAAAAAAGAATTACTCAATCTATTAAAGTCAAAACATCTCTACTTTTCAATTTTAATTCCCATAATAACATTAGGAGGCTATTATTTAATTCGCGAAATATTTAATGCTGGCTATATAAAAGCAGTATATGACAACGAATTTGGTGGGCGAGCACTAAACGCCATTGAAGGACATACAAAACCTTTTAATTTTTATTATAAATACTTAACAGATTACGTCTTAGGTTGGTGGTATTATCTGATACCAATTGGCGTAGTTTTAACATTTTTTGAGAAAAACAAAACAATCCGACATATATTTATCTTTTCATTTATAATCGCTGCTACCCACTTATTACTAATCTCTATATCTAAGACAAAACTCGAATGGTACTGCTTTCCGCAAGTAGTATTTTGGGCTATTTTATCTGCTATTACAATTTATCAAATCTTAAATCTCATTCTTTTTTGGCTTAAAAATAATCAGATTAAGACCTACATACAAATACTTGTTTTTGCTGCAATACTTTATTATCCATTTATTAATCAGTTAAAAACTGTAAAATTCATCTCCACAGAAGAATCATGGAATAAGAATGTTAAAGTTTTCTTACGAGATAGACTTCCTGAGCTAAATTTAGATAAAGAAAAGCAAATAAATTTCATATCAGATGAATACCTGCAAAACTCACTTTATTATATTTACAAATTACGAGATAGCGGCTACAATATAGAGTACAGCGATTTTAACAATCTAAAAGAAGACTCATACCTTATTATTGATGGAAATTACGAACAAAAACTTGTAGAGACATATAAATTTTGGGATAAACTTGACACAATAGAGATTTACACAGATAATATCAAAATGTTGTATTTGCAAAGAAACGACACTTATAACGACCCAATAGAAAATGGCAAAACTGAATAATACAAATCCTGAATATAAAAACCACATTATTGAGAAGGCAGAAACCTAGGCAATAGCCTTTAAAATACAATTAAATAACGATGTCAATTATGTAATTCTAAAGCAAAACCAAAATTGGAATAACACATTAGAGCAATCTCAAAAACTAACAGTATTACGAACAAATAATAAAAATAAAATTGTCTAAAATAAATTCGTATTTTAGCCGCAAAAATAAAACATCATTAATTTATAATAAATAATCAAGATTATTGTTTACTTATTATAAACAAAAGACAGGTATAAATTTATATTATTTAAGGAATACGAGATGCCTAAAATAAAGAAGAAGAATTTACTAATTATACTTTCAATTATTGCTTTTTTAGTAGTATCTGCCTTAGTCTATTACATTGGTAAAACATTAAACAATAAACCAATAATTGTTCAAAACAAAATTATTAAGGCTGAAGATATTTACAACTATACTCTTGATTTTGAAAGCACAAAATATTTAGGTCCAAGTAGTAAATTATCAAAAAACAATTCCTTATCGGGCGAGAGTTCTGGAATCGCAGATACATACCAATCATTTAGTCCAGCAGCAATTATTCCAATACCAACAAATGACAGCACTAAACTATCTGATGTCAACATCAAATTTTGGGTTAGCCCAAGTTCTACAGTAATAAATGCAACATTAATTTTCTCAATAATAGACCAAAACCAAAACCAAATACACTGGGAAGGATACAATATTGGAGGGGATAATTACCATAAAGACAATTGGTATTCATTTCAAAACAATTTTAGTTTTCCAAAACAATTGACAAGCACAAGTAATTCGTTAAAAGTTTATCTGTGGAATTTAGATAAAGACGGGAATACGATATATATTGATGATTTAAGTATCTCTTTTGATGAAAACTATATCCCCGAAAAAGCCAGATCAAAATTTATCGATTTTGAAAAGCATGACAATAATGCAATCAGTTCTAAATACTCTAAATCAGGATTTTACAGCACATATGCGAAAGGAAAAGATGCCTTTTCAACCTCAATAATAATCCCAATGAGTGAGATAAAATACAACAATCTGGAAAGCATAGCATATAGCTTTCATTATCTTTGCGAAAAACCTCAAATTGATGCTGCGTTTGTTGTTTTTGTTTGTGATTCGTTGGGGAACGATGTTTATTGGAACAGTACGCATTTAAGTTTTGAAAACCACCCTACTAAAGTCTGGGAAATTGGAAATGGGAATGTGTTTATTCCCAAAGAAGCATTGATATCGTCAAATAATATTAAAATATATCTGTGGAATCGAAATGACAACACCATTTACATGGACGATGTTTACATAGTCATTAAAGAAAAAGATAATTCTAAAGAAATCCAAACTCAACAGGCTTTTGACTTCCTAAGCGAGAAGAAATTCGAAAAAAAGATTAATCATCCACCTTATGACTTTAAATATGCGAACTTGATACAAACAGATAATAAAAATATTGCCGAATTAAATAAAACATTTACAAGAGCAACAAAAGTTATTGTTGGCAGATTTAATAAAAACAAGAAAAAGGACATGATACTGGCTTTTTACAACGGCAATCAGACCTTAATTAGCTTTAATGAGATTGGAATTATTTCTGAAAATGTAAAATTCAAACCGGAATTACCTCTAAATTTTAATGCGTTTACTGATCAAGAAACTGTTTTCATCTCCGATTTAAATAAAAACATTGTTTTGCACTACGAATACAATCTAAATTCCAAAACATTCGAACTAATCACGCAGGTAAATATAGACAACACACGTGCTATTGCTGGCATCTGTACTAACAACGACAAAACTATAAGTATCTTTAGCAACAACGGAAATGTTTCGACCTATCAGCAAAATCAAAACGAATATAAATTATTGTCAACTAAAAATTTGCTAAAAATCGAATTAGGCAATCTAAAATTTTTTAAAGGAAATTTTCTTGACAATAACCAACAAGTTTTATTGTTTTTTATTCAAAACAAACAAGATAAATACCAATTGTTTGAATATCAAAACTCTACTCAATCGTGGATATTATCGCCTTTACACTCAAACAAATCAAGTCAAAGTTTTGATAAATTAGAATTCCTAAATGACTACTATGTTTTTAATTATGATAATAAATCTCCAATTAAACTTTTAGAGTTTAGCAAAACAAAAAAATTCGAGCTCAAACTGCTAAGTTTTAACAAAATGTCGTACGAGATACTTTACAATATTGATTTTAAAGGCTACCCAAATAAGCAAAACCCTAAGTATTACGAAATAAGCAAAATAATTACAGGTGATTTTATAGGAGACAAAAAAACTGAGATAATCGTTTTTCAAGATAATCTCGAAAAGATTGAGTGGTTAACTCAAAAAGTTGAAATATATAGTTTTGAATAATTTTATGAAAACATTAAAAATAATCCTCTTATTAATAATATGCATAAGCATCTTATACTCATGCGATAACAACAAAAAAGCACCTCTCAAATCGGGTATAAAAATAAGTGATGTAAATTTACTAACAAACTATCAGCAAAAAGACATACAATTAGATTATGAAGACGCTATTAATACAGGATTTGTTATACCCTCAAATAATCAAACAAATAATGGTAAATTCGATTTTGACTTTGTAATAGAAAACGAAACTGACTACGAACAAAAGTATTTTTATAAAATATACTATCAAAACGAGTCTTATAAATGGCCAGACGCAAATCCCATAAACGAATCAATGCAACACGAATTTGCTCACGAAAACTTTTATGGAAGCTGGGAAGATACTGATATCGAATTCAAATCGTGTGGGAAAATAGCTCCAGGCGAAAAGCTGAAAATAACCGACAAATTTCGGATAGTTGGTAATCCTAGAAACGAAGAGCAATATTTTTACAAAGGTGAAAATGACCGTTGGAAACGTAATCCTCGTGTTGGAGTTTATAGTTTTATGATAGTAGTTGTTACAGAAAAAGATATAAATAACATACCCGATTTCATCAAAGATGTCAACAAACAAAACAAAGATCAATTCATAAATCCATTTTATTATTTTTTACATGGTCAAGGAAAAGACATCACTAACTGTGAAGTAAATTATAATAATAATATAATAAAAGTAAAAGCCTCACCCATGCTTGGTCAAGGAATTTTTATCGACAAGTTTGATTTCTCCAACAGAGATGATCAGGGATTTACAGACTTTTACGACTGCAACTGCAATAATTCTGCAGATATGGATAATAAGGCTAATATCGCACAATTTATTCATTACATCGATGAATCTAGTCAGATCGATAATGTTCCAATTATTCAAGATTTTTTTGGTGATAATTTCTCAAAAGAAGAGTACAATTATTTACGCGCCTTTTATAAAAAAGAAGATCGAATAAAGATTTTACCTCAAACTGCCTCAAAGGCGTGCGAAACCGTCAAAAGCGATTCAATTGAAGGGAAAATAATCATTCGTAATCCAGCATCAGAATACGGAAAATGGCAAAAACAAAATGTAGGAATGATTACTCGTCATGGTTTTACTTACGGAAAATTTACTGTTAAAGCCAAGCTTACTGAATTACTTAATGATGATAATGTATGGAACGGAATAACTAATGCTATCTGGTTGATTTACCAAGGAGGACGTGGCTCGAACGCAACTGGATGGAATTTGCGACGACCTTGCAAAGAAAAAGGATATATGAAAAACTACTGGGGCGGACGCTTAGACCAACGCGTTGAGCGTGTTGCATACAGCGAAATAGATTTTGAGATATTGAAAACTGTACCCTACTGTCCAAGCAGTAAATTCCCACCAAATTATAGTAATTACGAAGCACACACAAATCGTGTCAAAGCGTGGAACACAAAATTACCCGAAGATGTATTAAAAGATGATGCCAATATTGCAGTTTGCTGCACAAACTGGGATATGGCGTGTTGGGAACCAAAAAACTTCTCAGGAGGATGTCACGAAATAAAACACAATGACAAAACATATCTAGCACATAGATGGGACGATACATATAGAGCTGTTACGACAAAGCACATGGCTTCTGACGACCAACTTTTTGCAAATGATTATTACTATTTTCAAATCGACTGGCAACCTGATAAAATTATCTGGAGAATAGGACCCGAAAAAGACCAATTAATCGAAGTCGGGTA
>JAQVOR010000138.1 GCA_028702535.1 Bacteroidales bacterium | reverse complement strand
GTGCTCTTCCGATCTACAAAATAAAAAAATCTGGCTCAGTGGGAACTCTTACGAAGGAATCGCTATTCCTTTTTCGCACTCCACATAGCTGCAACCGTTAGGCACAAGTGTGAATACGCTCTACATAACCATTTATTATTACTACAAAAGAGCTCACCTGTATCAACATGTTAGCAAACTTAACACACATTCATCAATAAAAAATTAAAATATTATGAAAAAAATTATCCTATGTTTATTATTTAATGTTTTCTGTATCTACTTAGTATCTCAAACAATTTTGATAGATAAGTCCAGTAATAATTTTAATTTACATTGTCTAATAAATAACTATGAAACAGAATTAATAATAATTCCTGATTTAGACGAAGTTTCTATTTCCATCTCAACAGCAAATCTTTTTTTAAACCAAGGCTACATTCAAGAAAATGATATTTTAATAACAGATAACAATGTTGTTTTTGAGAAAGGTATAAATAATAGTATGAAAGTAATTTTAAACTCAATTGAATTTGAAAACTGTACAATAAAAAATATTGTTGCAAGCGTTGAAGACAGAGAAAATAATTCTGTACTCATCGGTGCATACACATTATCAAAATTGAACATAGCAACAATTAACAAGAAAAAAAACAAACTCTCTTTCGGAAACAACACTACTGCATACTATATAAAAGAAAACAGTGCTTTGCATTATTATATACAAGCAAACAAATACTATTTAAAACAAAACTATAGAAAAGCAATTGATGAATACAGCAATGCACTAAACATTGACAAAAATTTAATCCAAGCTTATCTTTATCGAGGCTTGTCAAAAATCGAGGAGGGTGATCCTTCTGGTGCAATTGACGATTATAACTACTATTTATCAAAAATTACTAACTCTAGTCTTGGATATGTTGCTAGAGGTTTTGCAAAAACATCAATTGAACAACATTATGAAGCAATTCTTGATTTCAACAAAGCAATTGAAATAAATCCACAAAATAATGTTGCTTATTTATATAGAGGCACTAGTAAAGCAATGTTATATGATTATGAAAATGCATTATCTGACTTTAACAAATCAATTAAGATTTTACCCAGTAGTGAAGCATTTTATAATAAAGGAATTATTGCCTACGAAAAACAAAACTTAGAAGCTGCTCTAGAATGTTTTACTAAAGCAATTGAATTGAATCCTTTAAATATTGAAGCTATTAATTATTGTGGCATGACATATGAAGCATTAGGTAATTATAGCAAAGCTATTAATAAGTATGACGAGATTATAAACATAGCGCCTAATTTTAGTGACGCTTATTGTAATAGAGGTATATCTTACCATATTCTAGGATATACTCAAAAAGCATTACTTGATTTCAATAAAGCTATAAAATTTAACACAAAGAATACTGCTGCATATTCAAATAGAGCCCATCTCTATTATCAACTACAAAATTTCGAAAAAGCTCTTCAAGATATAAATTATGCTATAGAAATCAATCCTTACTTATGTGAATCATACAATACTAGAGGAAACATATTTTTTGCTTTAAATGAAGACGACAAGGCAAATGAAGATTTTAACTCAGCTATTCAATTGAATCCTACGTTTGGTCAAGCATACTTTAATAGAGCTAATGTAAAACTAAACAATGAGCAATATACTAGTGCAATAAATGATTTCAACATAGCAATTGAAATTGATTCTAAAAACATAGATGCATACTGTAATCGTGGCATCTCAAAAGCTCTAATAGGAGACTACAATGGTGCTTTAGAAGATTTCAATCAAGTAATTTTAGCACGTCCTAATGATGGTGAAACGTATTTCATTCGTGGTAACACGCAATTGATGTTAGACAACTTAAATAGTGCATGTAAAGATTGGACAAAAGCTTATAAATTTGGTATAATAGAAGCAAATGAGTTTATTAATGATTTCTGCAAATAATTACATTGCTAACACCTAGAAAGGACATCTTAGGGTTGTTGTTAAGTTCACCACCAAAATTTAAACTTTTCTCATCCTATTAATTATGCTTATAGTTGTTCGTAATTACTAATTAGCTTTAAACACAAACAATTTAAAATCAAAATTTCAAAATCAGGCTCCGCTGCAACTTTAAAAGGGAAACAAGTGTTCTCTAATCCGTACGCTACATGGCTACGGCCATTTGGCACAATCCCCCTTCGTTCAAAATATTGATGAGTATTGCTAACGAATCGACAAATACAAGCCTTGAAATAGAAATTATTAAAAATACAAAACGCTTGATTATCTCAAAATTAACTTAACGTTAGCTGTGAGTGAACATGCTCTACATAAGCATTTATTATTACTACAAAAGAGCTCATTTGTATCAACATGTTAGCAAACTTAACACACATTCATCAAAAAAAAATTAAAATATTATGAAAAAAAATCATCCTATGCTTATTATTTAAGGAGCTATAACATTGTCTAAGAATATAGTTGTCGAAAACAGTCAGTTGCTAACAACAGGCTTCTGAAAATTCAATTAGTAAATATTAGTTTTTATTTTGTTCCGGCATTATTCGTAAATTTGTCTATTAACTTAAAACCAATTTCTATGAAGAACTTATGGATTATTTCTATTCTTGCACTAGGACTTTATGCTTGCATATCAAGCACTACTGAGCAGGAAACAACTAAGCAAACTAAAACCACAGCACAATATGATATACCAGAATTGTATAATCAATACATTATTGTATCTCAAACAGAAGTAATTAACTCTATTTTAGAATTGAGTGCTGCTGTGGACGGTGGTGATCCGGAAGCTATCAAGACGACATACAATGATTATGTAAAAACTGTCGAAGAAGTCAATACAAACATTTGCAAACTGGAATGCTTTAAGGGCGATTGCCAATTGAGAGATGCCGCTATGTCTCTTTTCAATTTCTACGAAGAAATAGCTAAAAATGAATATAGGGAAATTATTGATATTCTTCAGATAGACGAAGATGAATTAACTGCAGAACATATCAACCGAATGAATGAACTGATTACTTCGGTTAATGACAAAGAAACAAAACAGGATGCTGACTTTAAAAAAGCGCAAAATAATTTTGCAAATAGATATGGTTTAACCTTGGATTACAACGAAATGCAGAAAAAGATAGACAATATGTAATTATGAAACCGAAAAACCTAAATTGACTAAATTTATTATGGATAAGAAAATTGTCATTCCTATTAAAATTGTTTTATCGATACTTTTTATTGGCTGTCTTTTTGATATGCCGTATGTTTACTTTCAATTTGTGAGAGCCTTTGGCATGACATTATTTGCCATTTTTGCATACATTGAATATAAACATGAAAATAAAATCTGGATGATTATCTGGACATGTTCAGCAGTTATTATTAACCCAATTATTAAAATCCCTTTGGGTAGGACAATTTGGAATATTGTTGATATCATTTGGACAATAATGATATTTATTAGTTTCTTTAAAAAATGTTAAAATAATAAAAACAATTATGAAAAATAATTACAGAAATTAAATAGATAATATTTACAATATGGAAAATCAAATTAAATACTTTTTTTTATTATTAATTTTTACGCAATTAATATCATTGTATATCAGTGCTCAGGATATAAATAATTATAACGAAAAAGGACTGTCAGCATACAGTTCTGGAAATTATCTTGAAGCTTTAGATTATTTTAATGTACTAATATCTCTTAATCCAGATGTCGCCGAATCTTATTCAAATAGAGGTTTAACATACAAAAGTCTGGGGAACTACAATAAAGCTATTGCAGATTTCAATAAAGCTATTGCATTAAATCATTCCTTAGAATCTGCATATGTAAACAGATCAACAGTATTTATTTTGTTAAAAAAATACTTGAATGCTATCGAAGACTGTAATATCGCAATAAAATTAAACAGCCAGTCATATGTTGCTTTCAATAATCGTGCAACTGCAAATAGCTATTTAGGTAATTATGAAGAAGCCATTATTGATTTTGAAACTACATTGCAAATTGACTCAACATATGCTATGGCTCACTATAGTTTAGCTTCTGTTTACATTCTGATGGGTGACCTAATTTCTGCTTGTAAATATTTACACAATGCCAATAATTTAGGTTATAATGAAGCAAAAAAACTAATTGATTTTTATTGTTCTGAAGATTACCTTCTCCATGAGGCTAATAAATATTATTCTGAAAACAACTATAAACTTTGCATAACGAATTTGTCACAATATATTAATAAAAACCCTAACTCACTTGAAGCATATAGTTTGAGATCTCTTTCATATTTAAAATTATATGATTTTGACAATGCAAAAAAAGATGTTTTAACAATATTAAAGATACAACCAAATTCATCAGAAGGGTATTTTTTACTCGGGTCTATTGAAAACCTACAAGGAGCCAATTTAGAATCAATCAATCATTATAATTTTGGACTATCTCTTGACTCGTTAAACTCACAGGGTTATTTGGGTCGAGGTATGGTAAAGTATGATATGGGTAATTTAAAAGAAGCTATTTTAGATTTTGATAAAGCAATATTTCTAGATACCAATAATGCAGAAGCATATTACTATCGTGGTTCAGCAAATTATTATACTACGAATGTGTTTATAGGTTGTTTGGATATGAAAAAATCGATTGAATTAGGTCTTCAAGTTAATGATTCTTTTAATGAATTAGACTGTCAAACAATAATTAACCAAAATAGGTTAAAAAATTCAAATAATGAATCAAATAATGATAGGGGCTTAGGCGTTAGTACTAAAAATAAATCTAAATATTAAAAATATAAATGGAACTTATCTATATCTACATTAACACCAGTGCCTAACAACACCTATATGTAATGCGAAAAGCGGCTGTAACCGTTCGTGAGTCACGCTTCCGTTCACCGCCAAATTTTTTGATTTGGCTTTTGCGATAAAAATTAAAAACAAAATAAAAAAATCTGGCTCAGTGCGAACTTTGATAAGGATATTACTATTCCTTTCTCGCACTCCACATAGCTGCAACCGTTGGCAACCATAATAAGACGACACAGTTCTAATCATAACCAATAAATTTCAAAAATATGAAAACAAAATTGAATTTAATTTCCACTGCTATAATTGCAGTACTTTTGACATCTTGTGCAACAACATCTTTTTATCAAGTTTATAAGGCAGTTCCGACAGACAAGTCAATAAAAACTGACAATTATTTGATTTATGAAGATGATAATTGTAAAATTTCTTATGATTTCTGGGGAGAAGGTGGAAATATTGGATTTTACATTTACAATAAGACCGTTGAAAACATTTATCTAGACTTAGAACAAAGTTTCTTTGTCCTTAATGGAATTGCATATGATTACTATAAAAATAGAGTTTATACCCATTCAACGAGTTCAGGTGCAACCTCTTCAAAAGCGACAACTGCTTCAAAATCCGTAACTGGATTTAATTACTTGGATTTACTTCAAACAAACAGAATACAAGCATCAAACAGTATTGGAGTAATGACTTCTTCAGGATTTTCGATTTCATACAATGAAGAAAAAGTTATCTGTATACCATCAAAGACTTCAAAGATTATTTCAGAATATAATATCAATGAATCACTTTTCAGAGATTGTGACTTATTTAAATACCCAACGAAAAAGCAGATTAAATCTAAGATGTTTTCAAAAGAACAAAGTCCTCTTGTTTTCAGCAATAGAATTGCTTATTCAATAGGTCAGACTGACAATCTTATAAAATTTGAAAATGAATTTTATGTAACAGAAATTTCAAATTATCCAGAAAGCGAAATGTTTGAATCAAAATATGATGAGTATTGTGGACAAAAAAGTATGACAATGACAAAATATTTTAAGAATGTTTCGGCTGATAAATTTTACATCAAATACAGCAAAGGACAAGATACTTGGAAACATTAATAATTACGGTTGCCAACACGCAATATAGCAAAAAGCGGTGAAGTGCTTAATTGGAGCAGCTTTAGCCCGTTTCAACTTCATCTCAGTTTGATAGTGAATCGCTCGCAATCCGCTTCATGCCATATTGCCAACCGTTGGCGGTAATTAAAACAAGGAAACAGCAACAATGATAAACAATCAGAAATATATTGACTACTTAGTTTCAGATTATATAAAACCAAAGATAGATTTGTGTTTGAATGAAGACTTGAATACAAATGACAGGATAATTCAAGAGCATTATTCGAATAGATTTAATAATAGCTTGAATTTTAAGAGATTCCAAGAATATTACTTTACGACAACAGGAGACTTTGTTGAAATTGATAAAGATAATTTTATATCTAACGTCAAAAAGTATTATTCTATACAAGGAGTCTCTTCAATAGAATTGAATTATTTGGAAAAGCATAAGACAGAAATAGTAGAGCTTATATTACGGGATAAAATCGTTGACATCTATTTTAGGTTTTTTTACTCGCTGAATGGAAAAAATCACGGTTCTTTTTTTACGAAAATAGTTCATTCTGTTATTCCTGAAAAGTATTGCCCTGTAGATATACCAATTAGAGAATTCTTTAATTTAAAGAATGAGAATTATTATTTTTCAATGTTAGCATTAAGCAGGGCATTTGTGAAATGGGGCAATGAAAATGATAAAAGATTGGGAGTCTTGAAAAAAATGCTGATTACTGAAACCATCAAAATTTTTCCAAATATATCTGCATCATCTATTACTGAAAAAATGAATGACATAAAAATATTGAATATTATATTTTGGTCACTTTCTATTAACCATAAAAACAAAACGACATGAAAAAAACAATTTTCTCCTTGACATTCATAGTATGCAGCTTAATGCTCAATGCTCAGAATTTCACTCTGAACTTTAAATCCGTTGAAAAGCTATTGACTGATAAGGTAGACTTGTCAACAATTGAGCAACGATTGAAACCAAACTATCTAAATGTTAAGAAAGGAGAAAAGGAATGGAAATTTCGAGATGACAATAAAAGTTGGGAAGCTACTCTTAGCATTTTATTTGACCCTGCAACAAAGAAAATTAAGGAAATTCAATTTGTAGCACCCAAATCAAGAATAATTGAATATACTGATGAATTGAAAAATGAGTTAGGATATTCATATGTTAGAACTGAGTATAATGTTATGGATATTTATATGAATTCAGTAAAAAAATTGGAAGCAAGAACAGTTCCTTTAGATGGGATGGGATTAGGATTAGAAGGCATGGTTTTATATAGATTACTATGGAAGGAATGATTAACTACCGCCAACACGCAATAAAAAACATAGGGCAGAAAGTGCTAAAATTGAACAACATAGCAATTAATAAACGACTTGGAAAATTAATAGGTAGGTGCTTCGAAATGCCCTACGTTTCTTATTGCCAAACGTTAGCAAACATTTAAAAAAGGAAACGATATGAAGAAAGCAAGCACCATTTTAGTAATTATTTTGACAATTTTATTTTTCACTTCCTGCGGAACAGTAAAGTTAAGTGTTAAACCTGGAGCAAATT
>JAQVOR010000137.1 GCA_028702535.1 Bacteroidales bacterium | reverse complement strand
TTTAAACGCATTAAAATGTCTTTGGTAAAAACTCGCTTTGCATCATAAAATGTGATAGATTTCAAAAATTCTTCCGTCTTGTCAGAATTTAGAAGGATTAATGTGTAAATAGCATATTCTATTTTGTCAAAACCTATAAAGTAACAAGTATCGTCAAGCATTACAGGTTTGTAGTTTTGAGGTAATAAGGGATTGTCAAACAACGGCGAAGCCCTCACGACCAAAGGAAGTAATAAACTAAGCATTTTGACTTGCTTTTTTGCCGTTTTTCTTTGTTGCAAAATTAGCAATTTCAACAGATGAAATGTTTTTTAAAAATCCCTTTAAAAAATCACAAACTTGAGAGGAAATATTTGCTTCAAATATTTTATTCACAATAGTATTTGTTTTTTTGAGTTGTTCATTATTTTGTAATTTTATCAATAAGTTTACTGATTCCTGAGACGGTAAGTTGCGAATTTAATCATTTTTTTGTTTTTTGGGTGTTGTTGTTGTTTTGCCACATAGTGTTTGTGGTGTAATCGATTGCGAAATACTATATTTTCAAATTTGATTGAATTTAGGAGAAAAATAAAACTTGATATTATTTGATATTCGTCTGTTTTTTATATACACTATTTGGTTCAGTAATTTCATTTTCCATTATTTCTTTTTCAGAAACGATGGCGAGTCTGTATTCGATTAACTGATTGTTTTTTGAAAAGGAAGCTAGGCTTGTTGGGTCAACGGAATTGTAATGACAGTTTTGAGAAGAGTCTGCACTAGATTTATTAGTTGTATAATTAACTAAATTATCAAACTTGGTATTTATTATTTTGTCCATATTTTTATTATTTTGCAAAGTTAATAAATATATTTCTATTTTTCGTGTTTCCATCCTTCAAACGTTCGATTATCGTCTATTATTGTCCTTTGTAAAGGGGGTAAAGGTGGTTGTTGTGGTATTTGTTGCTGATGTTTAATTATGGTTCCTTCACTTATGAAAACTTCAGTGCCGCCGTGAATACTTTCGACAAGTCCTCTTCGACAGGAATAATGTGCATTTTGATTTACGCCTAAAATTAAATTTGGGTCAAATGGTGTCATTAATTCTAGTTCAGCTTTTAAGTCATTAAAAGTCTCTTTAATAATTGAATAAAGTTCTTCATTTGGCTTTTCAATATTTAAACCAAGTTCGTTTTTTGCTTCATTTCGATATATTGTATAATCGTGACTCCCAGAATCACTTGTTAAAAATGAAATTATTTTTTCGATTTTTTCCTTATTTTCAATTTGTTTTGAAAGTAATTTTCTTGCAAGCATTTGTATTTGTGTTCTTGATCTATATACATCTCCTAAAACTAATGGGTGTACTTTTTCGGATAAACTTAACAAAATTTGCGTTAATTCGTTTTCGTTTTCAATTTTCAGGTCATCTTTTGCTAATGCGAAATATCCTTTGATTGATTCAACACTAACAGGTATTCTCGCTGAAGGATTTTGTGGTACTTGAGGGTTTTGGGGGTTTAAAGGTCCATTTAAACTTGGGTCTATGGGACCTAGTGTTGCTTGTTTTGTCATAACCACAGTATTTGCACCAATAGAAATCAATGTCCCTGAACTCTGAGCTTTCGATGGGATTATTACTTCAAATTCTTTGCAAAATTACCTAATTAAATTTACTAAGCTCCAAGCTGCCAGAGTACTGCCACCCCTTGTATATAGTAATAGAGATATTTTATCTACTTTTCCAAGGGGGTCTAGATGGTCAACAAAATAATCTAATATTTCTGGATGAATTTGTGTTTCCATTCCAGGTCTATCGCCTGTTATATAAACTAATAACTTTGAATTTCTTAGATTTTCAATTTTCTTGTAATTTTCAATTCTATCTGCTTTCATGTTTTAGTTTTTTTATTTAGCCTAATTCGTATATAACCACAGTGAAATCGTTCTTAAACATCTAAATTTAGCATCTTCTCGTTACAAATATATACATTCTTTCTGAAAATCATCAAAAAATGTTTTGTTTTTCACTTGTTGTTTTACGATTATTCCATTTTATTCTCGTGGGTCTGGTTTAAACGGCATTTTTGCAAGTTTATGAGTGCGTAAAAGGGGGTAGCCAAACTCGACATCAATAATACCAAGCATTAGGTAAACACCCACACCTTTAAATGGATATTCTTTTAGAGAATTTGGGAAATGTACAGAGTCGTAAAAATTTCCGTCGGCATCAAGCCAAGTCATAAAGTTCATTATTTGCCCATTACCAGTACGAACATATTTTAGACATACAAAAGCTCCAAGCATGCGAACTGTTTTACCACAGTTTTTAAGCATATCATTAAATTTTACCTCGCCACGATAATTAGTTTGCAGTAAATCAAAAAAACTCATACTAACTGGAAAACCTAAAAGCTCTATTTCGTCATAAACATGTTCGATAGATGAGTTTTTGAGTGCAGGAACATTGTACTCAGGTTCGTTGGTTGTAAAAAGTTTTTTCTGTGTTTCGTAAATGCTTATTTTAGTTTTTGCTTTTCGCATATAGGCTTTCCACATAAGTTCGGCTTTTGAAAAACCTGTAAAATTAAATGCTCCAATACGAATAAGGATATTAAGCATTTCGTTAGGAACAGAACATCTGTTAATAAAATTATTAAAACTTTTAAAACTTCCTTTTAAATTGCGTTCGTAAACGATTTTGTTTATTATCGAATGTTCGAGACTTTGTACGTGGATAAATCCAATATAGATATCTTTATTGATAATTTTTGTCATATACTCACTATTGTTGATGCATGGCAATTTGATGTTTGCTCCGAGTGTTTTTGCTTCGTGAAAATATACCCACGCTTCGTAAAATCCACCAAAATTATTGATAACCGATGTCATAAATTCTAATGGATAATAAGTTTTGAGGTACAAACTTTGATAACTTTCGATTGCATACGATGCCGAGTGTGCTTTTGAAAACGAATATCCAGCAAAAGATTCGATTTGTCGCCATAATTCTATGCTTATATTTTCTGGACGCTTTAATTTGTTACACATGCGGAAAAACTTATTGCGAATATTATCAAATTCGGTTTTTGATCTAAACTTACCACTCATGGCACGTCGCAATACATCTGCATCGGCAAGATCCATTCCTGCATAATGATGACAAACTTTGAGTACATCTTCTTGATAAACCATTATTCCGTAAGTTTCGCAAAGTTGTTTTTCCATTATTGGATGTAGGTATTCAAAACTGTCTGGATTATTGTATCGAACGATATACTCTTTCATCATTCCAGATTTTGAAACTCCTGGTCGGATAATAGAACTTGCTGCCACTAAAGTTAGATAATCTTGGCATTTAAGTTTTGATATAAGTCCTCTCATTGCAGGACTTTCGATGTAAAAACAGCCAATAGTATTGCCAGTAGAAAGGTACTTGTTGACTTTTGGATCTATCTTAAATTTATCAAGTTTATGAATGTCGATTTCTGTGCCTCGGTTTTGTGATACAATTTCTACACAATCTCTAATATGTCCTAATCCACGTTGCGAAAGAATGTCAAACTTCTCAAAACCTAAATCTTCGGCAACATACATATCCCATTGTGTTGTAGAAAAGCCTTTTGAAGGCATATCTAAAGCTGCAAAATAATAGATTGGTAAGTCGCTTATAAGCACTCCGCCAGAATGAATTGTACGCAAATTTGGAAAACCAGATAACTCGGCAGCTTGTTCAATAATTTTTTTGTGAATACTGTCTTTATCTTTAACAGATTGAGGTCTTTTTGCGAGTATATCGAGTTCATTTTTAGGTAAACCATTGACTTTTCCTAATTCCCGAAGTATTGATTTTGTTTTAAAAGTACTCATGGCTCCTAATAATGCTGTATGCTCTGAACCGTATTTTCTGAAAATATATTTGAAAATATTATCTCTATCTTGCCACGAAAAATCAATATCAAAATCGGGAGGTGAACTGCGTTTAGGGTTTAAAAATCGCTCAAAGTAAAGGTTTAGTTCAATTGGATCGACATTTGTAATTTCTAGACAGTAAGCCACGATGCTGTTTGCTCCGCTACCTCGTCCGACATAGAAAAATTTTCGTGATTGTGCGTGTCTTACAATATCGTGGGTTATTAAAAAATAGGATACAAATTTTAGTTTTTCAATTATTTGTAACTCACTTTGCATTCTTTCATACGCAATTGAATTGTGAAAACCGTAGCGATTCTTTAAGCCACGCTCCGACAGTTTCCTTAGTAATTGAACATCGTTATCAAAACTATCGGTAAATGTTTTCTTGTTTTTATGCTCTTTGTTGAAACTTAGAGAGCAGGTTTTGAGTAAGTTAAGTGTGTTTGTAATAATTTCAGGATAATCGCAGTATATTTTTCTAATATATGAGGGATGCATAAATACATCCATTGATTTTGCATGAAGTACGGAAGGCAGCATCGAAAGCAGTGTATTATTGTCGATAGCTCGTAAACTCATAAAAAGTTCATAATCTTTAATTGTTCTAAAACTAACGGAGTGTAGAACTAGCATTTTTGATTTGAACTTTGTCAATTTAGAACTTAGAAGTTTTTTAATATCGTTTGGTCTAACTCCGATAAATTCATTTTCCTTGATTTTATCTGCGACAAAATTCTCAAAAGGTATGATAATATAGACATTATTAAATTCGGGAAGTTCATCATGCTTTTGTTTTCCTTGATTAACCTCGCTCAAATACTTATTTATCTCTGCCAGACCGTGATTGTTGCGGGCGATTAGTACAAAAAGCTGCTTGTGTAATTTATCTCTAATGTCAACTCCTGCGATTGGTTTTATTCCATATTTACGACAGGCTGAGTAAAATTCAGGAATACCAGATGTGTTATTAATATCTGTTAATGCGATACTGTCAGTGTCGTTTGCAAAAGCTGTTTCTGCAAGTTGTGCAGGTGAAATTGTACCGTGTCGCAGACTATAATATGTATGACAATTTAAAAACATAATGATTGAAATATAAGCATTTTAAACTTTGTAATATAATCATTATTGTTTTACGATTCAATTTTTTGTTTGTTTTTGTCACGAAGTTTGCAGCTTCGCAGGCAAACTTCCCGCCAAAAACCACTTGTATCCTATTTCATTAGTGTTAAGTTACAGACTACATGAATCCATTGAGGTGTAAATAATTGGCAAAGAAGTATTATTTCTTAAGGCTTTACTTTAGTTTGCACTTCAAAATAATCGTTGCAAAAATGAATTTCTACATCATTGTTATTAAAAATGGTTGATGACATTTGTCTTGCATATTCTTTTCCTAAATCTTGATATTCTAAATCTGTCCATGATGCTTCATCTACGACCATTTTAAAAACATAAGTTTTTTTGTCTTTTACAAAAATAATACTTTTAACAGTACCATCTGTAAAGCCAGTCTCCATTAAGAAATTACCAAGTTTATCAACTTCGTTGTATTTTACTGTGTTATCATATTCGATTTCGGTACCATCAAAAGTTTTGATTTTATAATCATCTTCGATTATTTCTTGGGCATCATCCATTTTAATAGTTTTTAGAGTTTTAAGCTCTTCATCGCACATCTGCAGCTCAACAGGATTATTCTCTAAAACATCGGCAGATAAGTTATGTATGAATAAATATGCAATTTCTTCATATTCGTCATCGTCTATAAAACTTTCTTTAACAACCATTCTGAAAAGGTACGTATCGCCATCTTTTGCTATTTGCACAGTTTTTTCGTCTCCCTCTGTAAAGCCAATTTCTTGAAGATACTTACCAATATCATTGGCTTCATCTTCAGTTATGTCTTTGGTATAATACAATTCTGTTTCATCAAACATTAGTTTAGTACCGTAGTTGTTACACGATGTAAATGTAAGAGTAAAAACAAGTAGGCTTAGGATAATTAGGTTTTTTTTCATGTTTTTCATTTTTTAGTTAGTTAGTTGAATACACTACTACAAAAATATAAAAAAACATTTTATCCGACAACAAATTTAAGATTAATCTTTAAATCTGGGAATTGCTGATTTGCGAATAGATTAGGAGTTCTGAATTTATCTTTTCTTGTTTTAAAGTATTTGCCATTCTTAGGAACTATAACATCTTTTTAATAAAAATCATAAGGATGAAATTATTACAAAACATTTCGTGTAATTGTATATAATTAACCATATTACTGGTTTTTGTAAAAAGATTAACATTCACAAGCTACCTTGCAGCATGATTATCTGCGATAAGCTCCTTGCAGTCGGTTGCATCGTGTGGCATCTAATTTTAATATTATCTATCCGAAATACATTTGACTTTTATCATTGGTCCAATCATGCAAATACTGACATAATCTTTTGCACTTTCGTAAGTTAGCCAAATCTTTTTATTGTCTTTTTTCTCAATGTCAAACGCATTTAGGTTTACAGGTTCAAGTTTTTGTCCATTTTCGAGTTCAATTGCCCAACCACAGCCGTCAAGACCGTGCATATTGACAAACTTTGCAGGTACGGCATTTTCGCATGTTGTTTCTTTTAGTGTTTTGCATGAGAAAATACTTAAACTTAGTATCAATAATAGTATTAATAATCTACGAACCTTCATATAGCATCATATATTCGTTAAATTTAGGTTGAAGTTCGTCAAATAAATCCTGACGTTTATTAATCATAAGTTTTTGTAATACACGGCGGTAAGTTTCCATAGCAAACTGCAGTTCCATATCACAAGTTTTTCTTTTGTTTTTGTCAAGACTGTAAAAGAAATCGAGCTCTTGAGTAGCTACTTTAACTATTTCGAGTAAAAACTGATCGCCTTTTTCAGGTTCTTTAGTGGCATAATAAGCTGTAGCAAAATCAACATCAAACACTCCAGGAGCAAAAATTGAAGTAGGCATAATTTCTTCGCAGCGTTCTATTGCTTTTTTTGCTCTCACAGTATCGCCCTCTGCTGCAAGTTGTATTGCGAGGTCTTTAAAGTTATCACGTATTTTAACTATTCGTGTAGTCCTGCTAATGGTATTATCTATGATTACTTTAGGGTCATTCATATTGCCCCAGTTGTATTTGTTCATTAAATTGTCATACATTATTTCGGTGTCAATTCGTCCTCTTGAATCCGATTTTATTGGTACCATTCGATAAGCAAATCCCTCATTTTGGAAATAATCATTTAGCCCTAGAGTGTTTGAACTACCAATTGATGTAAAATAAACAGGACGCTTCCATTGGTTTGTTCTTAGCATATCCAAAGTCATCATCTCATTTTTAATGAGATATGTTCTTTTTAGGTCAAATTTGATTATTTCTTCAATTTTATTTGCATCCTTTAGCTTAACGGTTCCATTATTTACAACCGTAGCAGAATCGGTACGCATATAAATTTTATTTCTATGGTAAGAATAAGTTAAATCGCCATCATACATAAAAGAGCTTATAGCATCGTTATTGATATAATTCATCAAACTGTCAATAGATATATATCCTTTTTCCTCGCTTCTATCCATTGGAGCATAAAATAATATATCTCTTACTGAAGGTTCGTATTTGCTGCGTTCTAAAGTTAAAGGCAGTGGATCGGCTTCATAAGTTTGCATTTTCATTTGGTCAA
>JAQVOR010000136.1 GCA_028702535.1 Bacteroidales bacterium | reverse complement strand
ATCATAAACTAATGAGTCCATGAAATAGCCTGTAATATAAATATTACCCTGTTCATCAGATTCTAAAGAATGATTCCAAAAATCATCTATAAAATCAAGTGTGGTTGTAATTTGCTTAGCCCATAGAATATTACCATATTCATCCAATTTACTAATAAAATAATCTGAATATCCTTGGCTGACCATATTATAAGAACCAAATTGGACATTGCCTTCAAAATGTCCCATAACAAAGATATTATCATTACACGTAATAACAGAGCGCCCCCATGTATGACTCGTACCAAGCATTGGTGTTACCCAATGAATATTTCCATTAGTGTCGTATTTAGCAAGAAAAGCATCCCCAGAACCATCACTAGCAACGGATAATGAATTAAAATATGCTGTTTCCATAAATATGCCTGTTAAATAAATATTTGAAGAATTATCTATGTCAATACCCCTGCTTACATCCCATCCGTTACCACCAGCTTGTATAATCCATTTGTAATTTCCATTAAAATCAAGACATGCAAGAAATATATCGCTATTCCCAACGCTACTACTTACAAGTAATGTAGTATCAAAATAAATGCTATCTTTAAATTCACCTGCAACAAAGAGAAGACTATCTGAACATACTAAACTCATTGCAGCATCAAGATTTATGCCTCCTGCTGATTTGATCCACAACAAATCTCCATTTTTATCATATTTGCCTATAAAAGCATCACTATTTCCATTACTTGTTAATGAAAAAGTATCAGCATAAGTTGTTTCAGTAAAATGACCACATATATATATATTATTATTTAAATCTGTAGTAATTGACTGAACGGCAGTAGTTCTTGTACCAGAAATCCCATTAACCCATAAAACGTTTCCAGAACTATCGTATTTTGCAATAAATCCACCACCATTATATGTCATGCTGGCAATTGCAAGACTATCGAAATTTGCAACAGAAACATTTTTTCCTACAATAAGTATATTGTTGTTATGGTCATTAGTTATTGAAAAACCTACATCATCGCTTACGCCACCAGCACTTCTAACCCAATCCCAATTTATAGTTTGCGAAAAACCAAAGGAAGATATAAATGTAAAAAAAAATATTGTACAATGTTTAGTAAAGCTACTCATAGGAATGTTAATTAATAATTAATAAAAATCAGGAGACTGTCACTTTTGGGACAGTCTCCTGAATATATATTTACTTAATTAATACCAGTTTATCTCTGGCAACAACTTCATTGCCAATTATTAATGAATAATAATAAACGCCTTCTGAGAATATTGTTTTGTCATTTAAACAAATACGCTTACTATTTGATTCCAGATTATAACTTGAAATTTTCCTTCCGTTAACGTCATAAAAGACAAGAGTACTTGAAATTCCATCAGGAACACTATAATCCACATTAATAATTCCTTTACTTGGATTAGGGTAAATACTTATGTAATTATCAATTTTTTGTTCAATTGGTTGAATATCCTCAGAATTGTCAATAATCAAATTTTTATTATTTATTGCAAAAATTGTTACGGATGCTGTGTCGGCTGCTCCAATTGAATCTGTTACTATAACGGTGTGAGTTCCTATACATAAGCCAACGGCAGTAGGTGTGGTCTGATTTCCAGCACTACGGCTCCATTGAAATGAATATGGTGGCGTTCCACCAAATCCGGTAACTGTGGCAGATCCATCACAAGTTTTCGGATTTGTAGCGTTAATCGTTTCGGTAATTTCACATAAAAAGTTTACTGGTGGCTTTACTGTAACATCAAAATGAAAACCCCCTGTTTCGGAACTGTCAGCTTCATTAAAGCTCCTGATAATATATTCGTAATGATAATTTTCAAGCGGATTTGCAAGTTGTTTTAAAGTAAATGTTACCATAACCGGATAGTCATCTCCTTGTGCGAGTGCAATACTATCAATTTGTGCATTATTACCTGTTAATGTCAGCTTTCTTTCTTTGGTATTGATTGTAAATCCAGTGCCATAAGAACCGTCTTTTAACCACTGGTCAAAAATATCTTCGTGTAAATATATTGATATTTCACCCCAATCGTTAAAGGTGCTGCTATCAGGTTCGTTTACAGGTTCAAAAACAAGAGATGTGGACATTTCCATATCGGCAGTTAACCAAAAAACAGGTCCGGCATAAGGTAGTTTTGGAGATTTGGCGATGCTTTCAATCCACGAATTACGAGTAACAACGTTGTTGTTCTCAATAATATGTGGGGTAATAATGCCAGGGGTTTCATAAGCCATCGGGTCTGCAGGATGAACAAATCTAGCGAGATAACATATCATTGGCAAACCATTGGAAAATGTGGTAACGGACGACGTAAGTGTTAACGGGTCGGGCGGTGTCCAAGCAGCATAAAAATTTCTATCCTGCCCTATCAGGATGTCCTGATTCACAGGAATCGAAGCAATAAAACCTCCTTGAGGATAATTATTAACTTGGTTGGCAGGGTCTAACGCATCCCAATGTGTTTGCCAATCTTCTCCAGTTCTGGCTCTGGTCCAGTAAAACTCAATGTGTGCGTTAACTGGAGCAAGATAATCAACTGGTCCGTCATTACGCAATTTCGCGTACATATAGTTTGGACCAGCGTTATAAAGGACCCCTTCTTCAGTCATAGAAACGGTTGCAGGGTCGGAATACGTCCTTTTATTTATCAGGTCAGGGCTTTGCCAAATATTACCTGTGCCTGCAAATGGTTCTGAGCCATCGTCATCGTCAGTATCTTTAAGAAACAAATCCAACCCGTTACTGCAATTATCTACAGTAACAGTAATACTCTCGGTATCAGTACAGCCATTGTTGTCGGTAACTGTAACCGAATATGTAGTTGTAAGAGTCGGGCTAACATCAATAGAAGAAGTTGTAGCACCATTTTCCCATAAATAATCTGTACCCCCGGATGCAGTAAGGGTTGAGATTTCTCCAAGGCAAATAGGATTAAGATTTGAGGAGATTGATGCAGAAGGGGGCAAAAACCAATTTGCAGTGAAAGAAGCAGTACTTACTACGCCAGTACAACCACCAACATCAGTAATTGTTACTGTAAAGGTTTGTGAAAAGGGTAAATTATACCCTGCATTAATTGGACCAATTGAAGGTGTTGTTGCACCAAATGAACTCCATTGATAATTTGAACCCCAATAAGATGATAACATCAGAAAATTAAAACCACATAAATTACCATCATTGGCAACTAAACCTGAATTTTCTGATGCAATGATATGTGCCTGTGTATCTGTGTTATTTAAAGTAAAACTAGTTGATGCAGTACAGCCACCTGTAAATGTTACTGTTACACTATATGTGCCTGCCTGGTTTACATTAATACTTTGTGTATTTGCGCCCGTTGACCAAGAATAATTGATACCACTATTGCAACTTAAAGTAACATTACCACTAGGACAAATTGTTTGAGAGCTTGGGAAAATTACCGCATTAGGATTATATGCACAATCTACACCTAAACATTTTATGGCTGCTTCAGCATCTAATCTGCCACTTCCAAGCATCCCAAAAGTATTATTTGGATGGCTGGCATCATAAATATCTGTATTTGCGGAGCCAATAAGACAATTATAAATATCTTGTACAGTTGCAGTTTGATTATATGAGCGCATTAATCCTGCTACTCCTGATACTATTGGAGCTGCCATAGATGTCCCATTCCAACTATCATAATAATTATTTATGGGAGACCCGTTACTTGAATTTGCAACACAACTGAATATATCTGTCCCATATGTGGAAATGTCAACCCAGTGACCATAGTTTGAACCAGAAGGTGCACCCATCGTAGAATAACCCCAGTCAGGTGGATCAGCAATATCATTATCAGAATTTAGGGCAGCAACGGCAATTACCATACTTCTATCATATACTTCACCAATCCCAGAAGTAGTTCCTTCGCCATATGCAGCAGGATAATTGTAGTTGATTGAGTATGAATTGCCGGCAGCAGCTACTATGACGGCATTGTATGTATAACGAGCTTCTTCAATTGCCCAATAATCAGATTGGCTATAACCAGAACCGCCCCAGCTAGTATTAATTACATCAGCTCCATTAGCTGCTGCCCAAGCAATACCATCATAACCACAAGGTATATAATCAGGTGTGCCATTGTCATAATTTGTTTTGACACACATTATTTTGTTGTTCCAACCAATAGATGCCATACCAATACCATTATTTGTAACACCACATGCAATACCTGCTACATGTGTGCCATGAGAAAACGTTGACGGATTTGCAGCATTTGTACCAGAAAGTGGAGGATTAGCATCATTATCACCATCAGCAACATCTCTCTGCGATACAATATTAGCTGCTAAGTCTTCATGTGTTGTTAAAACAGCTTCATCTACAATAGCTACAATCGCATTACCGCCTTGATGTATATTCCACGCATTACCAGCATTGATCATGTTTAAGTGATATGGCTGAACAGGATCATTTGTAGTAACAAATGAATAATTTGCCGGTACTTTTTCTGCATATTCAACAAACCCAATAGCTGTCAAATCTGAAATAAACTGTTCAACTTGATTAGGATTAGTAAAACTTACTCTGTAAATCCTATCAAATCTTGGGCTATTATAGACTGAAAATGGTTTTTCAACTATTGTAACTCCATAAGAAGTCATAACATTTGTGAGTAAATTCGCTGTGTCATTCAAAATTCTAGGGTAAGAAGTCAAGTCAACATTAGAATTGTCTAGAATTTTAAGGTAGATTTTACCTATTTGCCAAATAGGTCTGTCGTTTTCAATAACTTGAACCTGTGCTTGTGCTATAAACAAAATTGTTTGCAAAATCGCTAATAAAAAAAAGATTTTTGGTTTCATAACATTACGTTTTTAAATGGATAAATCAGATTCTATATAGTTTTGTAAAGTTACGACAAAAAAACACAAAAGTCAATAGTTTTTTATTAATGGTTATAAAAAAGCATTTACTATGATATTTTCAATATCGCAGTCTTTTCTTCAGCCTTGTTGCTAACGGTTGCGGCTTGGCACATGTGGCGAATTTCTACGCCAAATGTTTCGAGCCACTGCAAAGTTAGTAAAAAATATAATGTTTTATTAAAAATAATTTCGCCATTGTGCTAAGCCTTGCTGTTAGCAACTGGCATATTATATCATCGCTTTTTCGTGAGATATCCTTCTCGCTCATAAAAATAATCGAATTGAGATTCAATATCGTATGCATCAATAATAACCATTGTGTCTATAGAGTTATTTTTAAAATAAATAATTCTAGAACTTGAAAAAGTATTCAATTCTGAAGTGTTTAGCTCATAATCAAAAAAAACATTGCCTTTTGATGCTATAGCATCTGTAAGATCCATTGAAGAACTATTTGCAGTAATTAGTATAATTGAATTCTCGTTATCTAAGTATGATAGACAAAATTTCATAAAATTTTTATTGCAATTTGGGCAACCTCTATCAGAAATTACAATAAGTTTGTCATAATTTGAATCTATTTGAAAATCAAAGGTGTTTTTAAAATAAGTACAAATTACATCAAATTCACTTTCAGCCACAGTATTAGTATTGTTTTTGCAAGATGATAATAATAAAAAAATGAAACTAATCAAAGTAAAGTATTTCATATTCTCTAGTTTTTTTAGATGAGCCCTTTGTGTCAACAGTAATAAACATTAAACCTTCTCTTAGCATAATGGCGGATGAGTAAATATATTTTGTTTCATCCATTAAATACTCTTTTGACTCCTTAAAATCATCATCATACACAATAACAGAAAAAGATTTTTGCGCATTCTTATAATTCTTGTGTATTTCCTGATGTTTTACAATTATGTAATATCTTTTTTCAGTATTATTATAAAATACGTTGTATATTCCACCACCATACAAATTAAAATTTTGTTGGAGTTCTAATTGCTTTTCTAAATTTATAGTATCAATCTTTATTGGATTAACAAAAGTCTTTGTGTATTTCGAATTTACAGCAATTTTTCGATTAATTTCCATACTATTTTCATCAACTTCAAAAAGGGAATTAGAATAATTAGACCAAATAAAAACTCTATTGTTCAGAATCTTAAAATTTGGCACTTCATCGAATAAATAATTATCCTCACAAATATTTTTATAAATATCATTGCACCCAAACTTGTAACTTATTGAATCTAAATTAATGTCTAATTTAAATAAAAATGGGCTTTTGTGAAAAAACTTATAATAGTTAAACATGTTAGTATTCATTGAATTAGTATACATGTTATTATCAGATAGTATTTTGTGATAGTTTGGCCATGCTCTATATATCAAATTGTAAGCATTTTCTAAATAGTCATACTTGATAGAAGGGTAAAATTCGAATACATTTCTTATGCTATCAGCAAGAATATCCTCAATATTTATTTTTCTATAACACTCTCCATATCTATTGAGGAAAACAATTTTCGAAGAAATGAACGCACTTATAATTATAGTGTCTAAAGATATTATTGATATTGATTGAATCTCATCAAGTTCTGAAATGGCTCTATTTAGAGGTATTGAGTCAACAAAAGAACCATAAATATCATATATTCTAATGTGCTTTAATGTCACAGGTTCTGTTAAATATATAAATTCTGCACCTAGACTATGATCATAAAAAGAGCCAGATTTGGAATATGTTTGTTTAGGGATTTCAATGGTTCGTGTAATACTTATATTATTAGTATTATCATTAGGCTGCTTACAGCAGCCTAATGATAATGATACTAAGACCAAAGCATGTTTAAAGATATTTAATGTTATTTTCATATAAGATACTTCACTATAGAATCATAGGATAGGCAAAAACAACTTCCCCACTGATATCAGAAAATACCATAAAATCAACCTTTTCATCTTTGCCGTCTATATGCTCGACAATAAGATCGCCTACAATGACCTTGTTAACGAATTCCTCATCAACGTATATAACTAAAACTTCTTTGTGTTTCGTAAATGAATTTTTGATTCTTTCTGAGTTACCAGAGTCAATTGCTTTAAAGACTTCTAACATACTAGTTTTAAATGATGGTTTGATTACAATATCCCAAGGGAAACAATCTTTTTCTATCATCACGCAATATCCTTCTACAAAAACAATCTGTTCGCCATTTTCATTTGTAACAGTCGTGGTCACTGTTTGAAACTTTCTGTAATACGGTAGTGCTCCAGCCGCCTTATTATTACTCGTTGTACTTTGTGATAATGACTCAACAGTTTCAGTAGTTTCTTTTTCGCAACTACTCAAAAAAAATGCAGTCACAATAACTACTGCTAAATAAAATAAATTTTTCATAATAAATATAATTTAAATTAGTAATATAAAAACAATGCAAATTTATATGCTTACACGGTAAAATAATTACCGTTAGAATTATTTATAAAATATTTTTTATTATATCTGCAATACTTAATATCATAACCCATATCTCTTAATGTATTTATCATATTTCTAGCTGTTTTGTCACAGCATTCGAATCTTTCACATATTTGTCGAGGAGAAGATATAATTCCTTTTGTAATCAATTCTAAAAGATAATTAAGCCTCTCATAATATTTTATGTATTCTGTTTTCATCAACCAGGAAGTTTTGCTTGTTGCTAACGTATCGCAGCTATGTATTGGGCGCATGATACAGATTTCATTATCTTTTACGCACTTAGCAAAACCGCTGATAAATTAAATTTTAATAATAGTTTTTCTGTTACAAATATAGATAAA
>JAQVOR010000135.1 GCA_028702535.1 Bacteroidales bacterium | reverse complement strand
ACTTCGGTCTAAAATGTCAACTAAAGCTTTCTTTTTGCAACAACAAAATTAAAAATAATTAAAATAAATACAAAATAAATGTAAAATAAATTTGGAATTGAACACAGTATCTAACGGGACTAATGCCATAGGCATTAAACATTGGTAAAAAAATAGTCGATAAAATAAAAAGTCCCGTTAGGGACGACACATTCTTTTTTTTACATTAATCAATCTTGTTGCATTTTTTTGGACATAAATGAAATTTTAGAACTCCTGATTTATTCGCAAACAAACAATCTCCAGATTTAAAAATTAGCCTTAAAGTTATTGTAGAATTTTGACGTTACATTGCTCACAAAAATGGCAAAAGTAACTGATAATCAAGGGTGGCCAGGAGTTCTGAATGTATCGTCCCTAACGGGACTAATGCCATAGGCATTAAATATTGGTAAAAAAATTCAGCACTAAACGATTACCTAACTAGCTCTACAGATGTTTTTGAATGACGATATATTCAAATATCACAGTATCACAGTAATATAGTAATCACAGGATCACAGAATCACTGGATTACTGGATCACAGAATCACTGGATCACAGAATCACTGGATCACAGCATCACTAGCTCCCTGTAACCCAATTAAAAAATATCTTAAAATTTGGTCTTTACATTCGCGGTATTTAGGATTATCTGGTTTGCGAAAAAATGCACTTAGTTCGTGTTTGCTTATTGGATATTTGGCAGTTTCGAGCAGATTTAAAATATCTTCATCTTTTAGATTGAGAGCAATTTTTAATTTTCGGAAAATAATATTATTGTTTAGCACCTTTTCGGCAACTGGTTCTTTGCCTTCTTGTTTGCCACGATGTAAAATAATAAACCCATTTAAAAATTTTGCAAAATCGTAATCAGACAGACGTATATAGCCTTCAGCATCTTCTTTTTTTAAGTTTCCAGAAATCGTTTCACGATTTGTCTTACAATTACCCAAAGCAAAAATTTCAATCATTTTTGTATCGTTGTAATCATAAATAAATCGTAGTCGTCGTAGGATATCGTTATTAGTCATGCTTTTTTTTACAAAGATAATAGAAATATTGAACTCAGGTTTTTAGAGTCTCCCAATTCGTCAGCTATAATAAATAAATGGCATCTCTCACATAAGTGTTGTTAAGCCAAAAACAGTGCTTTGTATATTCTTTTGCTTTCGTCAATTTGTCTTTTGTAGGTAATGGATATGTGTCGGCTGCGTTTGCGGCATGGGGTCTAACGTGTGAAACTGAATTGAATGATTTGTGTGGAAAGTTGGTGTAACGAGTTTTTCCAACAACTTTTTTTACGATTTTACCCTTTGAAATTATGTCTTTAGTTTTTGCCCATACTTTTTCTGCTTCAAGAATGTCAGCATAAGGCATATTCCAAAACTTTACTTTTTTTAAAACTAGTTGCTGTAAAAAATCTGCAACTTAAGTTTGGTGCAGCGTTAGGTTTAAACCAAGCAATATCGTTTAATATATGATACCCTAATTTTTGGATCAAATAACCACATTGATATATAGAATGATATGTTCCACTTACCCACAAAGTGCCTTCAGGTTTTAAAATCCTATGACATTGTTTTATCCAAGTTTCGTGAAATTGTAGGTCATCTTCAAACCCTTTGCTTTTATCCCATTTCCCTTTATTTACACTAACCATCTTTCCGTTTTGACAAGAAAACCCATCATTGGAAAGCATATATGGTGGGTCAGCAAAAATCATATCTATACAATTGTCAGGAAGTCTTGACATAATTTCAAGGCTATCTCCATCATATAGAGTAAAATCATCATTTGTGTAGTAAGGTAAAATGCCTTTTTGAATGCCATTTTTTGCGATATTACCTATTAGTATTTTAATTAAATCCTCTGATATTTTCATAATTTTATTTTTATTTCGTTGTAATTAATTTGTTCTATGTGAAATAAGATATTTTTATAATCACTCTCATTGCATTGACCTTTTTCTAATCTTTCGATTAAAGAGAATACTTCATTATATGATTGCAATGTTCTTTCGCCATCATTATCAAGTTCCCAACTATAAGTTTCTGCCCATTCATAAAGGTCAGGAATAATATTTGCTTTTTGTAATTCAATTTTTTTTTTGATGTTCATCTTGTTATGTGGCTTTTGCGTTAGGGATAGAAGTGAAAATCCTTTTTTGAGGAACGAAAAAAAGATTGGAACGGATAGCCCGACCCTTTAGGGTAACGCCCAAATGATTTTCAAAAAGTCCAGTAATTCCATCTTTGCCAAAATGCTTTTCATAAACTATTGAAGCGTGTTGGGTTTTTGTTGTTGGTTCCCATTGATTACTCCAAACAACTTTATAAGCTGATTTCAAATCTTTTTTGTATCCTGATGATGCAGATTTCTCGTTTAAGGCTTCAAGTCCAAGGCGAAAGCCTCCAACACCTGCAAATAATTCGACGACTTTAATTTTATTTTCCATGTTGAACTGTTTTGAGGTATTTAACTTTTTTTTCCGCAAGTTTTAAAATGTTTATATCAGCTTCTTCATTAATAATTTTGTACGCAATTTGATCACTTAGAAGAACATTCTGCAATTCTTTTTCGTCAACCTTAAATAATTCAGCTACTTGTCTTATTATCTGCTTTGTTGGTTGTCTTTCGTTGCGTTCAATTTTTGCAAGTAAAGAAGTGTCAACATTAATCTGTTCCGAAACCGATTTTAGTGTCAAACCCAATCCTTCCCTTAGATACCTTAAATGTTCCCCGAAAGATTTTATTTTCTTAATTGTTATCATATTGGTCAAAATATGTCCAAAAATATGAATAAATACTTAATGGACAAGAAAAGTCCAAAAAAAGTTTTTAACAATGTTTAAGGAATGGTGGTTTTGTGTTTCTGAAAAAACTAAAACATCTCCATTGATTCTGTAGATTCTGTTGTTAATCAGATACTTAATTGCAGTGTGTTTTTTTTATTTTCTGACATATTCAAATTCTTTAATAGATTGGTTAGTAATTAGTAATTCAGTTAATTTGCCTCGCTTTTCTGCATTTGCATTGACCATTCTTGTTGCAAAAACATGTTTTATGTTAAATTGCTGGTATAAATTGTCAAAAAAATCATTATCTGGGTTTTCCCCTTTAAGATCAGAATTGCTTAAAATAAATTTATGCCCTAGTAAGTCAATTTTTTTACAAAAATCTCTTAAACGAATTTGTTCATTATCATTAAATTGTTCTTTAGTGTATGAATTAAAATTAGATGTTTTACTTAATGGTTTATATGGTGGGTCGAAGTAAAAAAAGCTATTGTTCCCAGCATAGTTTAGCGTTTCTTCAAAATCTCCAGATAAGATTTCGACTTTTTTCAGTAGTTTGCTGTCAGCAAAAATAGTTTTTTCATCACATATTTTTGGATTGGAATATCTGCCAGCTGGAACATTGTACAAACCTTTGCTATTTACACGATATAAACCATTAAAACAAGTTCTATTCAGAAAAATAAATAATGCAGTATTGTCAATTTTATTGAGTGTTTTTGTGTTAAAGACCTCACGTTTATTCAAATAGTATTCTTTTCGTTTTACCTCGTTTAGTGGTAAGTATTCATTTTGAATGAGTCGTAAAGTTTTAACTAATTCATCAGGGGTTTCTTTAATAGTTTTATATGCGGAGATTAAGTCAGGATTAATGTCATTTATTACTGCTTTTGTAATATTGGGATATTGCTGTAAAATCCAAAATAGAATAGCACCACCACCAACAAAAGGTTCTAAATAAGTGAGTCCTTTTTGTTTATGAAAGTTTTTAGGTAATGTTTTTTCTATACTGTTGATTAGTTGAGTTTTTCCTCCAACCCATTTCACAAACGGTTTTGCTTTAATAATCATATTTGCAATTTTCTTTTTGCAAACTTACAATTTTCTTTTTTAATAAGCGGACATAGATTTTATCCCTATATTCTTTTTCATGAGAATTTATACCGTTGAATCAAATTTGATTTACATTAATCTGCACTTTAAAAATTACGTAGAACTCAGGTTATTAAATATTTCGCCAAGTTTATATGTTTTGTTTTTTTCGTCAGATATATATGCCTTAATCATTGCTTGTGCAAGAATGGTGGTATCTATTCCTCGGTATTTTTTAAGAAATGGAAGGATTTTTGAAAAGAAATTTACAAATTTGGCAGCAAACTCTTCTCCTGTTCTTTTTTCGGTGCGTTGTCCCATCAGTACGCTAGGTTGAAATATTAGATATCTCTCAAATGATAATTCTTTAATTTTATTTTCAAGCTCGCCTTTGATTTTTGAGTAAAATATAAGCGATTTTGGATTTGCACCAGGTGCGGATATTAATATTAATGTTGCTACATTATTTAATTTTGCAGCTTTTGCAACTTCGTATTGGTAAGTTACATCAACTTTGTACTGATTTTCTTTTGTACGAGCTTTCTTAATTGTAGTTCCCAAACAAGAAAATAGAACATCGCCTTTTACAAACTCTGCAAAGCTTTCAGGTTTGTCAAAATCGACAATATGTTCTTGAAGTTTATCACTTTGTAGCCCTGTTTTACTTCTACCCAATACAATTATTTTCTCAAATTTATCGTTTTCTATTAGTTGTTTTGTTAATTGGAAACCAGTTAAACCAGTTGCTCCAATTACAATAGCAGTTTTTCTTTTGTGTGTCATTTATTACAATTTAAATGCATAATATGCTGTAGTTCCATTTGGATAAATGCCTTCAAGAAAAACACCATCAGTATCATTAATCAATTTCTCTATATCTTCAACAGAATTGATGTATGTATTGTTTATTCTTACAATTATAAAACCTTTTTGAACACCATTTGCAGCAAGTTTGCCAGGCATAATATCTGTAACTTGCACACCTGAATTTATTCGTAATCTTATTTTATCATTATTACTGATTTGTTCAAATCTACCGCCAAGTTTATCAATACTTTTAGATTGTGTTAGCCCTGTTTCTCCATATTTATTTTGAAGTTTGACTTTTATTTTCTTCGGTTTGTTGTCTCTTTTAATGAGGATACTAATTGTTTCGCTAGGTCTAAAACGACTAATATTTTCTAGTAATTCTGAATTGCTATTTACTTGATTTGAATTAATTGCAACAATAATATCTCCGATTTCTATTCCTGCTTTATCAGCTGCTCCATTATCCCAAACTCGTGCAACGTAAACACCCTCAATATTTGTGATATTTAATTTTTTTGCAATTTGTGCGTCAATATCCACCATATCTAATCCCAAATAAGCTCGTTGCACCTCGCCAAACTCAACAAGGTCGGCAACAACTTTGCGTACAATATTTACAGGAATTGCAAAAGAATATCCTACAAACGAGCCGTTTTTTGAAGCGATAGCAGTATTAATTCCTACTAATTCGCCTTTAGTATTTATCAATGCTCCACCACTATTCCCAGGATTAACAGCAGCATCAGTTTGAATAAATGATTCTATTGCCAGATTATTTGACAAAATGTTAATATTTCGAGCTTTGGCACTAACTATTCCAGCAGTTGCAGTCGAAGTTAAATTAAACGGATTGCCTATTGCAATAACCCATTCACCAATTCTTAATTCGTCGCTATTACCATATTTTATGAACGATAAATTTTCGGCTTCTATTTTCAAGAGAGCGATATCGGTTGTTGCATCACGACCTACAAGTTTAGCAGGATATGAGCTTTTGTTGTTTAAAACGATTTCAATTATTTCGGCATTATCAATTACATGATTATTGGTAACAATATATCCGTCAGATGAAATTATTACTCCGCTGCCTGACGACATAACTGGAGTTGAGTATCTTGGATTTGTGCCAAATATAAAATCATATAATGTATAGTTAGGCTGATTATATTGAGTTTTCACATGCACAACCGTAGGTAATCCTAACTCAACGGCATTTGTAAAATTAGTTTCTCCAGTACTTTCATTATTGCCAAATAAAACTGGCTGAATAATATTTTCATTATTGTTTCCGCGAGATTCATAAAACTCATTAACAAGATTATGCTTGTCAGAAACGTTTTCTATCCTTTTCGGAGAATATATTGTCCAAAAAATCATAATTGCTACAAAAGCCCCTAACAATCCTGTGAAAAAACTGATTAACCAAATTTTTGCTTTCATATTTTTCCTTATTTAGATTATAGTTTGATTAAAAATCATTTACTTTACATAATAAATAACGAATTTAGAAAAATATTGTTTTTTTTATATGGACTTTAACAATTTTTTATGATTTTAAGCTTTGAAAAATACCATGGAACCGGTAATGATTTTATCATTATTGATTCAAATAAATTAAGTACTCAACTTACTAATAAACAAATAGCATTTTTATGTCATAGGCGATTTGGCATAGGTGCAGATGGCCTTATGCTAATTGAAAAATCGCACGAATATGATTTTGATATGAAATATTATAATTCTGACGGTTTTGAGGGCAGTATGTGTGGAAATGGTGGAAGATGTATTGCCGCTTATGCAAATAAACATGGTTTTGCAAAAAATAAAATGATATTTTTTGCAATTGATGGCATACATGAAGCCAATATCGAAGCTAAAAAAGTTTTTTTAAGTATGAATGATGTTAATAATATTGATAAGTTTGAGGATGGTTATTATTTGAATACTGGTTCTCCACATTTTGTTAGTTTTATTGATGATATCAGTAAGTTTGATGTTTATTCCGAAGGTTTAAAAATTGCTAATCAAAAAAGATTTGCTCCTGAACGTACAAATGTAAACTTTGTGGAGTTTCATGAAAATAATTCCAAAATAGCAACTTTTGAGCGTGGGGTAGAAGACGAAACTTTTTCATGTGGCACAGGTACTGTTGCCTCTGCAATTGCACTACATTTTTCTCAAAAAACTGATGCAACGACAATTAATTTTCTTTCAAAAGGCGGAAAACTTTCTGTTAGCTTTGATGTAAATGCCAATATTTACACAAACATTAAGCTTATCGGATCTGCCGAATTCGTTTTTAAAGGCGAAATTAACTTATAATTCAGAATAAAATGTCAGTTTTTTTGGGATTTATTGGGGGCTGTTTTGTTTGGGTATAATGAAAACTCGAAGTGTATTAATAAAAAAAGAGACAGTCTAATTGCCTCTATCTGTGATTGATCGGGGATTCGAACCCCGGACCCCTTGCTTAAAAGGCAAGTGCTCTACCGGCTGAGCTAATCAATCATATCCCTATCGTTTTGGGACGGCAAAGATAAACTTATTGATTTTGTTTTCCCAAACTTTTATGCACTTTTTTTAATTTTTTTTAATGTTTTTTTATAGAAGCTTGAATTTTAAAGACTTACAACCTATTAATTTTAGTTTTTTTAAGCAACTATTTATGAATATGAGCGTTTTTACAAAAAAGATAGTTTTTTTTTTTGGATTAAAATTTAATAACTATCTTGCAATGTTTATTGTTTCTAACAATTAAAAGTTCTAAAAATGAAAAGAATCACATTATTGTTTATTAGCATTTTGTTGCTATTACTAAGTTTTAACGCATATTCGCAAAAAGGTTTTGGTGGCGTACCTGTTAGTTTTACTAGCAAGAGTCTTACTTTAAATGTTGATAAAATTGTATTGTCTGAGCCTAATATGGAATTAATTAGGCAAGAAGACTTGCAAACAGAGGAAAATGGTGGAATGTATATGGTCGGGAGAGTTATACCCACTTCAATATCGCTCCAAAACTCTGGCACATGGGATATTTTATCCGATGGCACACAGGTTTGGAGACTTCA
>JAQVOR010000134.1 GCA_028702535.1 Bacteroidales bacterium | reverse complement strand
AAATGGATGTCGAAACATCGGTGCATTGGCACGGGCTAATTCTTCCAAATTTTTATGATGGTGTTCCATATTTAACTACGCCACCAATAAAACCAAATACAACATTTCAATATAGAATTCCTATCAACCAATCAGGTACGTATTGGTATCACTCTCATACTATGTTGCAAGAACAGAAGGGAGTTTATGGTTCAATAGTTATTCAGCCAAAAGAAAAAACTCTGGAATATGATAAAGATTTGGTAGTGGTTTTATCGGACTGGACAAATGAAAAACCAATGAACGTGTTGCGTAATCTTAAAAGAGGAAACGAATGGTATCAAGTTAAAAAAGGAACAGCAGTTCCATTGAGCAGGGCTATTGTGCAAGGTGCTTTTGGAGCACAACTTAAAATGTGGCGCGACCGGATGGAAGGTGCAGATATAGCAGATATTTATTATCCAGCTTTTTTAAGCAATGGAAAAAAACAGGTTGAATATCCTGATTTAGAACCCGGTAAAAAAGTCAGGCTGCGTTTTATAAATGCTTCTGCTTCTTCTTATTACTGGATGGATTTTGGTGCAGGCAATCCAATGATAGTTGCAAGCGATGGGGTTGATGTTGAGCCTGTGTACAAAAACAGATTTTTATTTGCCATTGCAGAAACTTACGATATTATTGTAACTATCCCGGAAGGTAAACTCGAAATTATTGCCACGGCACAAGATGGCTCAGGTTACACCACCATTCATCTGGGTAGTGGGAAATTATATGCCGCACAGATAATTGATAAACCCGACAAAGTAGCTATGATGAAGCAAATGGCAAAAATGGATATGAAGATGGGGGCTCCTGCACTAATAGGCAATAAAAAGAAGAAAACACCGGAATTCCTGAAGAAGAAATATGGTATGAAAATGAATATGGACCATGCCCAAACGAACATCTCGACAAGCTCGATGCATCGCAATGAAAAAAAGGAAAATATGCCAATGGATGATGAGATGGATATGGAAGATATGAGCCATAATACTATGCAGAACATTGACACTACCAGAGATTTTTCTCACAATGAACGCATGACATATTTTAACTATGATTTTCTTAAAGCAAAAGATAAAACATCTTATAAGCCGGATATACCAGTAAACAAATTGCTTTTAAACCTGACAGGCAACATGAACCGTTACGTGTGGAGTTTGAACGGAATACCACTTTCAGAAGCTGACAAAATAAAAATCAATAGCGGTGAAATTACCCGGATAACACTTAACAATCTCACTATGATGCATCACCCTATGCACCTTCACGGTCATTATTTTAGGGTTATTAATGAAAGTGGGGAACGCTCACCATTAAAACATACCGTAAATGTACCACCAATGCAAGAAGTAACCATTGAGTTTTATAATGAAGAATATGGCGATTGGTTCTTCCATTGTCACGTACTTTACCACATGATGGGTGGTATGGCACGAGTATTTAGTTACGATACGCCAAGAGATGAACGTATGAAAGATTTTCCCGTACAGGAACTCATAAATGAAACAGACCACTATTTTTCCTGGGGATTGGCTGAATTAGGTTCTAATTTTTCTGAATTAAGCCTTACTTCAAGTAATATTCGCAATGAATTTAATTTAATTATAGAAACTGACTATAATCAAAATTCAGAAGTTGAACTTAGCTATAACAGATACTTAAATGATTGGGTACGAATTTATGCGGGTGTCAATTCAGAAAATAAAATCCCCGACTCTTACGATGAATTTAACACCGTTGGGTTAGTAGGTATAAAATATTTCACACCATACATGTTCAATGTTGATGTGAGTATTGACCATCAACTTCGCCCCAGAGTTCGTGTTAATAAAGAAATTCTATTGTTCCCGCGATTTTTCATAGAAGGAGAATACAAATATCGAGCAGATTTTGGTTGGGTCAATAATTTAGAAGATAACACAAGCTTTGAAGGAGAAAGTGAATGGCTCATTAGATCCTCATATATAGTATCCCGTAATTTTTCCATCCAAGCCAATTACAATAGCAATTATGGATGGGGTGGCGGCTTAACTGTCAGATTTTAATGAAATTTACCGCCGCCGCCTACAGTCGTAAGTCGTAGTCGGTCCTGCCGGTAAAAACTAATATAGAGAACCTCTCATATTACTCATACTTAGTTCAGTGTAAACCCAGCTGTTTACCTATTTGGCAGCTCTATAAAATATAAAAATGACAAAAGCATGTAAATAGCTTAGAAACTTTTTGATAGACACAAAAAAATGGGGCTAAAACCGCCCCAAATTTAAATTGAATGTAATTTTATCATCATTCAATTTAACTCAGTGAATATTTATTATTAAGATGTTTCATGTCTAGTCCAACTTTTTTATTCAGGAGTCTGGCATAAACTTGAGCAAATAATTGGTGTAAAACGCTTTTTGGAAAATATTGGAATCGAAAATCATTGACGTAATTCCGTTTTATTTGAAATTATAATTAATGAAAACCCTCTCCAAAAGTAAACCAATTAGTTTGCTTTTGTTAAGTAATACATGCAAAAACAAAAAAATGAGAAATCAGAAACAACTTTTAATAGAACAGCTTGACAATAAATTAAAGCCGTTTTCAGACGCTAAAACTACTATTGTACCAGATTCTGGTTGGATAAAGACTATAAGGACTACAATTAATATGACCTTAGAACAATTGGGGGGAAATTAAACATTACTAAAAAGTCAAGAATACTAGCCAAGAAGATCATATTACGAACAAATCATAATATGTTGTTAGAGAATCAACAAATTAGCCAAGAAAAATTAGAATCTGCGATTGAAGATCTTGCAAATGAAATAAAAACAGGGTTAAGAAAAACAATATGGGACTAGAATTCAAGTACATAGATGGGCAAACTCCTTTAAACCTGATAGTTATTCCATTACAAAAGTATAAATAGAGTAAATAAATTTAAAGTTTTTTTAAATTTATTTTTATTTGTTAATAATCTAATTATTGTTTTACTTATTTTTTCCAAGAAAAAGCATTATTACCCTTACATCTGACCATAAAACTAATTTTACCCCTGCAAAACTAAAATTACCTTAAAAAATATAAAGAAAAACCCTTAAAAACACAATCTTTAAGAGTAGTTTCCTAAAACAAAAAAGCCCTGATTTTCATTAAAAATCAGGGGTTTTTTGTTTGTTTGCTTTCGCAATCTGTTGTCCGACAAGGATTCGAACCTTGGCTGTATGTACCAAAAACACAAGTGCTACCATTACACCATCGGACAAAGAACTTTTGAGAATGCAAAAATAGAATAAATATCTTACTTTCAAAAAAATATTGCTAAAAAAACAACATTTTTGTTTTTTTAACTTATATAGAGTCTGCAAGCACTGAGTTTATGAGCTTACTTCGGCAGGCTTACTTCGTCTGGCTCAGCACATCGCAGCACAGCTTAAACTCCTTGTTTTTAAGTATTTGATAATTCGACAAGCTCACTTCGGCAGGTGCATCGCATCACAAGTAAGAAAACGTCAAAGACAAGGCTTTGGAAGTGTTGAAAATCAAGGCGTTTGCTCCGTCAACTGACGGATAACTGTTTTCAACACGAGAGTAACGAAGAAATAAGCGAAGCGATTCACGAACCTTTAGCTCACGAGTTTTGACGAGTAATATCCATAATATAATAAATACTTATGAGTAATTTGGCGTTTTAGCTGTGCTGAGCTCGTAAACTCGGTTCTTGCAAAGACTATATAAATATTAGTTGTGTAATAATATAAATTGGTAACAGTACAATTAGAGAGAATTTTATCATATAACCAAAGAAACTTGGCATATTGATTTTATTTTCTTCTGCAATTGCTTTTACCATAAAGTTTGGTCCGTTGCCTATATATGTCATAGCACCAAAGAAAACAGCTCCTAAACTAACAGCAGTAAGCAATATTTCGGGAACTCCTGCCACAAATCCATCTCCAATTATAGGTACGCTACCGGGATTCATGCCTATGGCTAAATTATGGAAAGAAACAGCAGTTGGAGCATTATCCAAGAAAGCACTTAAACTTCCTGTTGCATAATAAAAATGCTCTGGCGTTGTGATACCAAATGACGCGGCGTTCGCCGATAAATAGAGCAATGCTGGAACCATGGTTGTGAAAATTCCTAAGAATAAAAATGCAACTTCAACAATAGGAACCCATGTAAATTTATTTGCTTGACGTAAACTCTTTGAGGTAAATACAAGCGAGCAAATAACCATTAGCACCATTGCACCTTCACGAATAAAGCCGAGATAGTCATTTCCATGGCTTCCATTTTCAAAAACCTGATGACTGTCCCACTGTGGAAAATATCCTTTGTTAAGAAAAGCCACTGATGCAACAACACCTAGTAACCATAAAAAATTAAGATTACCTTTTAGTTTTATTGGTTCGATATTAGTTTTATCAAAGATTATGTTTTCTAAAGGTTCTTTTTTGTAAAAATAAGAATCGACGATAAAATAAATGATTAATAATAAAGCATTAACAAAAGCCCATTCTGGCAACATGTGCAAAAACCAAGTAAATTCAGCACCTCTTAAATAAAGTAAAAATAAAGGAGGGTCACCTAAGGGTGTCAATAAACCACCACAGTTTGCAACTATTGCAATAAAAAATAATATTGTGTGTACTTTGTATTTTCTTTCTGCGTTCGTTTTTATTATTGGTCTTATTAGCAACATTGCTGCTCCAGTGGTACCCATAAAAGAAGCAAGGATTGCTCCAATAGCTAAAAAAACTGTATTTATCCATGGTTTCGCTTCGATATCGCCTTTCAAGTGTATTCCACCAGTGATTACAAATAGAGAGCCTAATAAAACTATAAACGGAATGTAATCAAATAAAAGCTGATGCTGCAGAGCATGTGTAAGATGATGGGATATCAGCCATATCGCCGTTGGAATACCAAGAACTAAGGAGACAATGAGTTTGTTTTTATTTTGTTCCCACCAATGATGAAATAATAATGGGCCTACGGCTATCATTAAAAGCATTAATATAAAAGGGATTAAAGCCCAAAGGGGAACATCAAAAGGAATGACAGAACTTGATAATAACATCATAATAATTTGTTTTTAGAAAGACAAATTTACTGTTTTTTTTTTAATTGTCAATAAAAAAGTAAAACGAAAATACTTATAATATCGTGTTTCAGAACATTTTTTAATTCTGCTGTGTGGAATCTGGGAATATACTCTCTTTTTCAGTATGATTGTTTCCGTTTTCTTGTGCAAAAATTTTCTTGTAAAAAATAATCATAAGAAAAACAGATATAGTAATTGCTGAATCTGCAATATTAAAAACTGGACGAAAAAATACTAGAGAATCACCACCTTTTACTGGAAACCAGTCGGGATAATGTGTGGTAATGATTGGACAGTAAAACATATCAACAACATTACCATGTAAAAAATTAGAATAACCTCCTTGAGGCGGAAACATTGTTGCAACCTGACCATAAGAATCGGTAAAAATAAGCCCATAAAAAGCCGAATCTATCAGATTGCCAGTTGCTCCGGCAATAACAAGAGAAATGCAAACTATATAAATTGTGTTTTCGTTCTTTTTTATAAGTCGTATAAGATAATAGGTTAAGCCTCCAATAGCAAGTATTCTAAATATGCTAAGTGCAAGTTTACCCCAATCTCCACCTAACTCCATACCAAAAGCCATACCTCGGTTTTCGGTAAAATGTAACATAATACGATCTTTTATAAAGTGAATTTCTTCACCCATCATCATATTTGTTTTTACCCATATTTTTAAAACTTGGTCGGCAAGCAAAATACCGATAATTATTGCCAAAGATATGATTGTCTTTTTCTTCATTTTGTAATATTTCAGCGACAAATATAAAACAAATTTTTGAAACATAATATTAGACAAATAAATGCACAAACAAATCTGGCAAACGTCTATCTAACAGAGGTTTACATAAAATTTTTTTGTCGAATAAAGAAATACACAAATGAGTGCTATAGATTATGATCGTTAAAATACTTGTTATCTATCACATAAAGCACTTATGAGATTTGTGAAAAAAAATGAATTTCTCATGTCATAGTTTAAATGTATATTTGTATATTGCATAAATTAATAATAGGATTATGTTAAACATTGCATTATTTGGACCTCCAGGAGCTGGAAAAGGAACTCAATCTCAATTTTTGATTGATGAGTATAATTTATTTTATATTTCTACGGGTGATTTATTAAGAACTGAGATAAAAAATCAATCTAAATTAGGCAAAGAGGCTCAAAGTATAATTGCATCGGGGGGCCTTGTTTCTGATGAGATTATTGTTCAAATTATTGAAAAAACGATTACAGACAATCCTGATGCAAATGGCTTTTTGTTTGATGGTTTTCCACGGACATACATACAAGCGTATATTCTCGAGGGTCTTATGATAAAACTAAACACTTCGCTTAATTGCTTGATAAGTCTCGAAGTTGATGAAGAAGAGTCGGTAAAAAGATTACTAAAAAGAGGTAAGTCTTCGGGGCGTACAGACGATAACGAAACAGTTATAAGAAACCGATTGAGTGAATATAAAGAAAAGACACTCCCTGTTTTAGGTTTTTATAAAGAAAAAGGCATTTATTCTGGCGTTGATAGTAGCAAGCCTATTCCGACTGTACGCAAGAATATCCAAAAAATTATTGTAGAAGAATTAAGTAAAAGGCTGTTAAATATAGTATTATTTGGTTATCCAGGTTCTGGACGTGGTTCGCAGGGCAAAGCAGTTGCTAAAAAGTATGGTCTTGAGTATGTTGCAACAGGACCGATGCTTGGCGAAGAAATAGAGAAAAATACCGAAATAGGAAAACAAATTAAATCAATTTATGAAAGTGGAAAACTTGTTCCTGATGAGATTGTGGTACAACTTATTGAGCAAAAACTCGAAAACTCCAAAAATGTAAAGGGATTTATTTTTAAAGGATTTCCTAGAACTTTAGTGCAGTCTTATATTTTAGATGGATTATTGAAAAAACATGATACAGCATTGGCAAAAATTATTGAAATTGAAGTGCCAACGCTTGAGCTAATACGACGACTAGACGAACGAAGCAAAACAGATAATTGTATGCCTTATGATACTAGTACTGCTAAAATTGTAAAACGTTTGCAAGAACACGAAACAAAAACAGTTCCAGTAATTGAAAAATATAACGAATTACACGGTGTCGTTAAAGTAGATGGGATAGCAAGTTTTGAAGAGGTTTTTGAGAAAATTAGCTTTGAAATAGAAAATGGATTTAAGAATTTAAGGTAGTAATAATAAGATTTTACTGAAAAAATAAAACCAACTTCTGTTAAAAGACTAAACGAATTTTTAATATTGTTCTTAATAACTTCGAGTTATATTTATACTCAAGAAATTCCAAACAATAGTTTTGAAAAATGGTTTACTGCTACAGAAGGACACGAAGATTCCGAAAACTGGAGTACTGCCAATTCGACAATCAATACTTTCCTTATTAATGACGTAACTACAGAGAAAACGGAAGATGCCTACTATTGTAGTTATGCAGCAAAGCTAAATCCGAGCGAACGGAGCGGTATTTTGTAATAATATTGGTTATAGCCCAGCGGGCTTTAACATCAATAAACAAACATAAGGAAAGTTTTTATTTTGCCCAGCGGGCATAAACATTTTTGTTGATACTGTTCGCTCGAATTCATTCATCTGTTTCAAATTATGTTCGAAAAAAAACAGATTTCTCCCGTTGGTTGAAATGACCTAAGAACGTGGGAGAGTAA
>JAQVOR010000133.1 GCA_028702535.1 Bacteroidales bacterium | reverse complement strand
CGAAATGACTGCTTTATGGCGGCATTAGTCGGCGACCAAGGAGAAACCAAATATTACAATAATTTGTTTTGTCGCCGACTTCAACTCCCTGATTGCCAAGTCATTTCGACCAGAGGGAGAAATCTGTTTTATTTCTGCCTCATTAATTTCCCATGCGATTGAGCGTAGCCAAAACCACTCATCAGATTTCTTGCTTCGCTCGAAATGACTGCTTTATGGCGGCATTAGTCGGCGACCAAGGAGAGACCAAATATTACAAGAATTTGTTTTGTCGCCGACTTCAACTCCCTGATTGCCAAGTTATTTCGAACGGAGTGAGAAATCTGTTAAAGGCGTAGCTTTTGTATGGGTTTTAAATTGCAATACACAGGCGGGGATTGCTCAGCTGTCGGTTTGACTATTTATTACAACAGAAACGGTATTATTTCTGATATAAGCGCCAATTTTTCGCCATTTACATTTGGATCCAAAACTGGAAGCAATCCTTTACCTGTTAGTCTGCTAGGTTTTAATGCAGAACTAGAAAATTCAGATAACGGAGCTTCCTTAGAGCTTTCCGGCTTGTATCCAAATCCCGTAAAGGATGAGTTTTATGTATTGGTAAAAGCAATTGAAAATACTATTGCAAAAATATTCATTACAGATGTTAGCGGCAAATTAATTTACCAAAAACAAATTGTCCTACAAAGTGGAGAGAATCTTATCACTCTGAATGCAAGTAATTATGCACCAGGCTTTTATATACTGACAATTGGCGATAAATCAAATAGAGTAAGTAGGAAGTTTGTGAAGTAGGCGGTGAGCTCAGCGAAGCTAAATCCGAGCGAGCGGGTAAATCTAATGATAATGTGCTAAATGTTAGAGTGGTTAAGAGGTAAAAACAGTAGTCAGTAGTCAGTAGTCAGAGGATTTGTGCTAAACTTACCGAATACCGAATACCGCCTTACCGAATACAACTTGCGAAGTAAATCTAATGATAATGTGCTAAATATTAGGGTGGTAAAATGGTAAAAACAGTAGTCAGTAGTCAGTAGTCAGTGTATTTGTGCTAAGTTTACCAAATACCGATTACTGCCTTACCGAATACCGATTACCGAATACCGATTACCGAATACCGAATACCGAATACCGAATACCGCCTTACCGAATACAACTTGCGAGGTAAATCTAATGATAATGTCTTAAATGTTAGGGTTGTGAAACGGTAAAAACAGTAGTCAGTAGTCAGTAGTCAGTGAATTTGTGCTAAACTTATCGAATACCGAATGCAACTTGCGAAGCAAATCTAATGATAATTTATCGGGTGTTTTGGTCTCATTTTGGTATAAGCTCCTCAAAAAAAAAAATGGTAAAGTCATTTGCATAATAAAAACTTTTTTCTGTAAAAATTAGGGAATTAATTGGATACGACAAAAAGGGCGAAAGTAGCTGATAATCAAAGGTAGATCAGGAGTCCTGAAATTTAGAAAAGTGTTTTTGAAAAGATTTAAAAAATTAATTCTGAAGTCTTTTTACTTTCTCAAATACATCATTAATACTTATTACTCCCATATATTCTTCTCTATTTCTATCTTCAAAAACACCTTTATCATTTTGAATACTTGGAAGTAAATCTGTTTTATAAATTGACACATTGTTTTTTCCGTATGGTGCCCATAAAACTGGAGTATTTGGACCAAAAAGACCTATAGTTTTACATCCTTGAGCAGCTGCAATATGCATTAAGCCAGTATCATTACTAATAAAAACATCACATTTACTAATAAAATAAAACACCTCTTTCAAACTAAGTTTTCCAAGGGTACTTATAGCATCCTCATTCATCATATTCCTAATAGTCTCAACTGTTTCTTGATTACTCAAACTATCCAAAAAAGCAACCTGATAATCAAGCTCTTGAACGATTTTGTCTGCAAGTTGTGCAAAACGATCTTCAAACCACATTCTACTTTTTACCGAACCACTAATTCCTGTACAAAAACCTACAATCTTTTTATCAGAAAAATTCTCTTTAATATAATTATCCACTTTAAAGCGTACATCATCACTTACAATAAGTTTTACTAAAGAATCTGTTTGATAGTCAACTCCTACTACACGCAGCATATCAAGATAGTTTTGTACCATGTGCTGGTCTTTTCGAAATTTTACAACATCTGTGTATAAACGTGAACGATACTGATCTGCAAAGCCAATCCTTCGTTTACCCAAATAAAAAGAAAACAATGCACTAATATTAAAATAAGGTTCGCAGTCTAAAGTCAAATCATATTTATTGAATTGAAACAAAAGTTTGCAAATAGTAAAAAAAGAATCAATTCTAATAATATTATCTGCACTTCCACATTTATAAACATCCTTAACCGACTTGCTTGTTAAAACATCAATTTTACAATCAGGATATTTTTCTTTAAGAGCTTTTATCAACGACAAACTAATTACAGAATCTCCAATAGCCCAGAACTTTATAATTAAAATCCGATTAAATTTTAAATCTTTTTTATGTGATTTTTTGAATAATGAAAATAAAAAAACCTTAATTTTACCGCAATACTTGTCAATATTTCTTAGAAAGCCTCTCACTTATTTCGACTTTTTCGTATCATAGACAATTGTTCTGCGATTAAACCTAAGAGAAAGAACAATATTCCTGAAAAAATTGCCAATAAACTTCCGGTTGAGACCCCATTACCAGCAATAATTATTGGAACTCCAATCGATAGTCCTATAATAATACAAATTAAAGAAATCGGCAGAAAGATTTTTGCTGGATTAAATAGAATAACAATATTTATTATTTCCATAAAAGTTTGAAAAGCTGTTTGCAAACGTATTTTACTTTTTCCGCCAATTCGCTCTTCAACAACAATTGGCTCTTCAATTACATAATGTCTATAACTAATAAAAATCAACGTAATTATTTCACTAAAGGCCATTGTATCAGGCGTTAATCCAATATATTGTTTTGCCAAGCTTGTTCGATATATTTTCATTCCAGAGTTAAGATCATGGATAGGAACTGGCATTAAAGCTTTGGCCAACATTCGTATAAACCATTTACCCAATTTTTTAAAATTTCCACTATTTTCATTTCCTTTTCTCGATCCGACAATTAAATCTGCATCAGTTTCCAATATTTTGCGATAAAGCTTCTCCACATCCTCAATTCGGTGTTGTCCGTCAGCGTCAACTGTTATAAGATACTCTGTTGAGCAAATCTCTATTCCAGCTTTAATTGCTGCACCGTAGCCTCTATTGATTTTATTACTAACAATGGTAAACAAATCATTAGCTTCAAACTTTTTCATTTCCTTTAAAGTTCCATCGGTAGATCCATCATTAACAAGAATAAGCTTCCAGCCCATCTTTTTACATTTTTCCAAAAGCTTTGGAACGACTAAAACCAAATTAGCTTTTTCATTATAAGCTGGCATTACTATTGTTAAAGATGCGTTTTGTTTCATATTAATATATTCTTGTACAAATTTAATAAAAATAAAACATTATTTATAAACTATTTATTTCTCTTCCATTTGTGATATTACCAAATTATAATATGTTTTAGCATTTGGATAATTGGGATTATTCTGCAATACGACATCAAAATCTTGTAAAGCTTCTTGCCATTTTTGATTGTGCATTCTAGCAACAGCTCTACCAAAATAAATTTTTATATCATTTGGGTTTGATAAAATTGCTTTTGTATAATATTCTTCGGCAAGAATCATATCTCCCAAATTATCATAAGCAACTGCACAATTAAAATAAGCATTAGGATATTGAGGGTTCAACTCAACTGTTTTCAAAAAATCCTTTAGTGCCATATCCCATTTAGATAAGTTAGAAAAAGCAACTCCTCTATTATAAAACACATTAGCAAATGTCTTATCTAATTCTATTACTTTATTATAATCAAGTATAGCTTTTTCCCAATTTCCAAGTAAACCATGAATTACGCCCCTATTCCACCTTGCAAGTTTAAAATTTGGATTTATTTGAACGGCACGATTAAAACAAATTAAAGCAGAATCATTTTTATCCCAACTGCCATAGATTGTTCCGCAATTTAGCCATGCTTCAGAAAATGTTGAATCTAATTCTCTAGCTTTTGAATAATCTGCAAATGCTAGTTCCAATTCTCCTACACTATTATAGACCATTCCTCGATTAAGATATGCTCTCGGTTTTTCAGGTGATTTCTTAATAACATCAGACCATAAACTAAAATCTGTTTTCCAAACTTTATTCCGCTGATATGTCATATACGAAAATATTAGAATTGGCAAAAACGACAATACAAATAAAATCTTTCTGTTTTTATCCCATAATAGAGCATACAATCCAGCCAAAACAGCTATAAAAAAACCAATAGATGGCAAATATGTACGATGTTCAAAAATAACATCATTTATAGGGATAATACTTGATTCAATTGATAAAGTCACAAAAAACCATATTATTGCAAAAGAAATAAGTCTATCTCTTTTATAAATAAAAATTGAGAATGCTAAAATCAAACTAAGAAATACAAAACTTAAAATCGTTAAAGGCTCAAAAAAACTCAGAGAAACAGGATAAGCATGATCCAAATTTTGACCTATCGGAACAAATAACATTAAAATGTATTTTGCTATTACACTAAATTGAGTAAATAAATAATTTATTGGGGTTATTTCTACACTTGTACCAGAAGTTGCACTTGGCGGAATTGAATTAAATATAGCAAGACCAAATCGATAAAATACAAGGATAAAAGCAACTAAAAGACCTCCTAAAACTAAATATGTTTTATAATTCTTAAATAGTGTAATAAATCGTTCTTTTCGGAAAAAGAAAATCTCAAGCAAAACAATAATTACTGGTAAAGTATAGGCATTTTCCTTAGATAATACAGCAATAACAAACGAAGTAAAAGCAAGAGAATATCCTAAAATATTCTGAATTAGTGTTTTGTTATTAATTCTTAAATACAAATAAATACATAGTGCTAATAAATAAAACAAACTTGCCATTGCCGCCTGTCTTTGTATTATATATGTAACTGACTGTGTTGCCAAAGGATGAGACACAAAAAACATTGCCACAGTAAAAGAAAATAAAAGTTTATTTTTACTTAGTTTATATGACTCAGTAACTGGAGTGGACAAAAACAAATACACTAACCAAAACACTAAAAAAGAATTTATTATATGTATTGATAAATTTACAACATGATAATAATAAACATCTGCCTGATGAAAATGGTAATTAATCACAAATGTCATCATACTTAATGGGCGATGTTTACTATAGTTCCACCAAGCCTCAACATCATTTATATCATTCACCTTTGGATTATCAACAATATGGTCATAGTCATCGAAATGAAAAGAACAATCAAAAGAATTTGAATAAATAATAATACCTGTTACTAAAATAATTGCTGCTGCAAGTAAAACCCGTAACCTTAGGTTTTTAGTCTTATTTATATCAGTTTTTTTCAATGCTTACAACTATTATAATTATTAAGGTGCTAAACTATGAATAAATAATTACTAATTAAAATATTGTTGTGTTTATTTTTGGGATTATCAATTTATTATTCTTCAAAACAACAAAACCTTATGTGCCCCTGTATTCTTTAGAAAGTCAGCCCGTTTGTAATAAGTTTGTTTATTTATTAATAAACCAGCAGTTCTCTCGCTCGCTATTGCTCGCTCGCAATCCGAGTGTTTACTATTTTCCCTTCCCGCACCCTTTGGTGCCCTAAAGGGAGGCTTGCCCGCTTGTGATACACTATTAGTGTTATTAACACTAAACTTTGTTTTTACTTGAAAAAATAAATAGTAGAACAAAAAGCTGCAAAATGATTAACAGATTTCGCCAACTGGCGGGGAGAAATCTGTTTTACTTCTGGTTGTTTATTCCCTCAAGGTGGTTGCTCAGCTGGCTGGCGGACGAAACCACCGTTGCAATTCCACCTAAGGTGGCTGAGGCGACTGAAACCCTCGAAGCCAGCGTTTATTTCACCTCAAAAAATCATCAAGTTGCCATGCCAATAAATGATTAATACCATTTCGACTTGGCATTTTTATATCATCAAGCGAAACAACAATTTTTTCATAATTATCTCTAATCTTTTCAAGTTCAGAGTATTCACGTTCAATAGTTTTAGCATCATAAAGTAGATATGACACTTGTACGTAAATTTTTCGTGAAGCTTTAGTCGCAATAAAATCTATTTCTTTATTCCTAATAGCTCCAGTATATACGGTAAATCCAGATACTCTTAACTGAGAATATACAAGATTTTCAAGTAAATAACCAATTCTGTGATTAAAGCCAGAATATAAATAGTTTTTAAATGACAAATCATTTATATAGTATTTATTTGTGCCAGAAACAATATCTTTACCTTTAATATTATACCTTTCAACACGATGTATTAAAAAACTATTCTGTAAATATTGAATATAATTGGCTATAGTTTCATAATTTGTTTTTCTGTTTTTACTAATAAAATAATTAACTATATTATTAATGGAAATTAAATTTGAAACATTATTTATTAAGTATGCAAATATATCCGAGAGTAAACGCGGATCTTTTATATTGTATCTACTAACAATATCTCTTAATAATATAGTGTCTCTAATAGCAGAAAGATAATGCATTTTTGTTTCATCATTTGGCAAATTATACAAATCTGGCAAACCACCAGTTTGCATAAACTGCATATATGAAGCTTTTGATAATTCAAGATTATTTATTCTTGTGTATTCACTAAAACAAAAAGGAAATATTTCAAATTGGATATATCTTCCAGATAAAAGTGTAGCTAATTCTCCTGATAATAATTCAGAATTAGAACCAGTGATAAAAATTTCGTAATTTTCAACAAAATCCTGAGAATATGAATTTATTAAACGTTCCCAACCTATTATATTTTGTATCTCATCAATAAAAAGATAAACTTTACCTTGAGGAGTCATTTTTTCTTTATAATTTATAATTAATTTTTCCAGCTCTACATAATCAGAAATAAAATCAAAATCAGTATATTCTTTATTTATGTAAATAATATTTTTTGGATTAACCCCCTTATCTATCAAAGACAATATTATCTGTCGAAGCAAATAACTTTTACCCACTCGTCTTTGTCCTACTAATACTTTAACTAGCTTATTACCTATAAAGTCTTCGATCTTATTCAAATATAAAAACCTTTTTAATCCAACAAATGGGAGCTTATTATTCCAAAAATTGAGCCTTTCTAATTTTGCAAATTTATCATTCATAACTTAATATTTTTACAAATATACAAATTTATCGAACACACCTTATAATTTTAACAAAGATATTTCGACTTTAGATAAAATTTTAGATAAATCCATTCTCGCTCACTCGGATTTAGCTTTGCTGCGATGTAGTAAAGGAGTAGAAAGTGAAAAAGTTGTTAAACGGTGAAAATAGTAGTCAGTGGTCGGTAGGTCAGTAGTCGGTAGTCAGAGGATTTGTGATAAGTTTACCGAATACCGAATACCGAATACCGATTACCGATTACCGATTACCGAATACCGAATACCGAATACCGATTACCGAATACCGCCTTACCGAATACAACTTGCGAAGTAAATCTAATGATAATGTGCTAAATGTTAGAGTTGTTAAACGGTAAAAACAGTAGTCAGTAGTCGGTAGTCAGTGTATTTGTGCTAAGCTTACCAAATACCGATTACTGCCTTACCGAATACCGATTACCGAATACAGATTACCAAATACCGAATACCGAATACCGAATACCGCCTTACCGAATACAACCTGCGAAGTA
>JAQVOR010000132.1 GCA_028702535.1 Bacteroidales bacterium | reverse complement strand
ACAAGATCTACACATGGCATTTGCGAAATTTTATTGTCAAGAAAATCCTTAACATTTCCGATAAGTCTATTCCAGTCAATCTCGTTCATCCCTACCGAGTCTATTCCTCTTTCCACTCTCAATTGGTTCCTAATTTGTGGATGAGTCATATAATAATTGTCAGAATGTATAATCTTAGTTGGAATTTGATGGCTTTTTACTAAGCCTTTTCCTATACAGTGAGCCAATTCAGACTTTCCGCTTCCAGATTCTCCTGAAATACACACTAAAATTTTCGGACGTTTTAGCTTTATTATTCTCTCAATTATTGCTTCTGCAGCCTTGCGGTGCTTGTCATTTATTAGTAAAATATCTCCAAGCATTATTTTAGTGTGTTAATTATTGAGCGAATATACGAATAAAAAAAAGTTGTACTACAAAAAACATAGTTTTTTTAATATTTATCAAATTTTATCAAGGTGTCATAAGATAATAATTTGTTGATGTCTGCATGAGATTTACATGTTTAAGTATTTTAATTGTTGAACAAAAGGTGTGAAAATTCAAATATTAGTGTAATTTTATTTTTTTGTATCAAAAAAACCTTGATTATTAGTCGATTGTGTTTGTTTTATTGCGAATTTTGGATAAATAAAAACCTAACCAACTATGAATTTTAAAGCAAGTTTTACCATTATTGTTTTTAGCATAATATCTACGAGTTTTGTTTTAAACGCACAAACTTATTCCGTTGGTTATAAAAGCATGAATGCTCATGATGCTAATCGTGATAGAGATATTCCAACAACGATTTATTATCCTTCTGATGTTGGGGGTGAAAATGCTGCAATATCTGACGGGGTTTTTCCTGCTGTGATTTTTGGTCATGGTACTGGAATGGCTGATGAGAGTTTATACGATTACATATATGAGGCTTTAGTTTCTGAAGGTTATATAGTTTTATTTCCTAAAACTGAAGGTGGTATGCCTCCGTTATCAACTCCTAAACATGAGCCTTTTGGATTAGATCTTAAATATTTGAATTTCGTGATAAAATTTGAAAATACAAATCCTGGAGCGTTTTTTAATGGTCATGTTTCTGACAAGACTGCTATTATTGGGCATTCTCTTGGTGGTAAAGGGACATTGATTGCTGCTGCAAATAATACTGATGTTACTACAATTATTACGCTGTGTGCAGCTCTTAGTAATCCTCCTTGGCCTTTTGCTGGAAATGGGTATGATGTAGTAAATAATAGCTTACCATACATTACAGTTCCAAGTTTGGTTGTAGATAGCGAGTTTGATTGTGTTGTGCCTGACGATGAGGGGCATTATGTTACATACGATCTTTTGAATGTTGATTGTAAAACTTATGTTAATATCTTAGGAGGTGGGCATTGCTATATGGCTTCGTACGAGGGTAGCGGTCTGATTTCATGTGAGACTGCAGAAAATTGCTCAGGTGATTTTACCATATCTAGGGAAGAGCAAAATAATACTGTTCTTGATATTATTATTCCATATTTGGATTATTATCTTAAAGAGGATGCGGCTGCACTTGATGATTTTGTAGATTATATTAGTACGTCTTCGGCTGTTACTTACCAGAGAGATTGTGAAATTATGAATCCCCAAATTTCGCAGGTAGATGTGTACAGTCAAGTACAGAATATTACAGTTCCGTATCAAACAATTGAGGCAAGTGCTGTTTCTCAGCTTGCTCAAACGATAACTATAGATGATACAGAGGAGGTAGAACATTTGGTGTCATTGAATTGGTCGGTTGCAAACTATGATGGTAATACACCCGCAGATTATACTGCTACTGGGAGTTTTGCTTTACCTTCGGGGGTCGAACAATCTAATCCACCTGTCTCACTTGTTGTTACCGCTACTATTACAGTTGAGGGGGCTGTGTATGTTACAAATATGAGTTTTGGTGATGTGGAAATTTATCCTAATCCAGCAACTGATGTTTTGTTTTATAATAATAATGGAAATGAATCGGATCTTAATGTATCAATATATAGTTCTCTCGGTAAATTAGAAATTTGTGCGTATATGAATAATAACGGAACAATTGATATTAAAAGCCTTGAACCCGGTTTATATTTGGTTAAAATAAATAATCAGATTAGGAAACTGATTATAGAGTAATGGTTTATAAGTTTGAATGGGGTTTTTATTAGCGATTAGAGCCTGTTGACGTGTAAACGGGCTTTTTTATAAATCAATATTCCACCACTCGTCTTTTTCTATGATACATGGCGAATTAAAAATTCTAAGTCCTACATCATTACTAGTTTTTAGATTAAAAGAATCTTGATTAATTATCATTTTGTACAAGATATTTCTAAAGTTAAAACTAAATGAGCATCGATGCCAATGATTAGGCATTTGCGGTGCAATACTTAAAACTGTATTTCTAAAATCGATTCCAGAATAGGAATTTAATACATGCATTACACTTGCAGCCATCACTCCTGCATGAATGCCTTCTGCAGTTGTCCCTCCTTGTATGTCGTTATAGTCGCTTTGAATCGCTTCGTTAAAAAACTTTTGTGAAAGATCCTCAATACCCCATTTGTTAGCAAAATACGCATGGACAACTTTGCTTAGACTACTACCATGACTGGTACGACTAATATAGTAATAGAAGTTTTTAGTTTCATAATCTTTGGGTAGCTGATAACCTAAACCTGCGATTGTTTCATTTAGTTCTTTATCGGTTAGGTTATAGAATATCATTAGGGTATCTGCCTGTTTCGACAATTTATAATCATCGGGCAATTTTCCTTCAGCTTTGAGTATTCTATCTAAACGAGATATGTCTCCGTATTTCTTTTTATATCCGACCCAGTCTAATTCTTTTAAATCAAAATATCCATCGAATTGTTCTATAATTCCTTCTTCGTTTATATGTAATGAGAGATTTTCGCTAATTTCTTTCCATTTTGTTAGTTCATGTTCATCGGGTAGGTTTTTATTGTCTTTTATAATGTAATATTGCTTATAATAAATATTCATTGTAGAGCGAAGTAGCCATGCAAGCATTATATTTGTATAAGCGTTGTTTTTTATGCCTTCGTTTTTATTAGATTTTTTGCTTTTTTCATGAAACTCATCTGGTCCCATCATGTTTTCTGTGTGATAACGAAAATCAGATACTGAGTAATTACATGCCGATACAAAAAACCTGCATATTTCGGATAGCATTTCAAAGCCGTGATTTTTAATAAAATCCTTATCATCAGTAGCTTGATAATATCTTATAATATTATATCCGATTGCTAATGACACATGTCTTTGTGTCCTGCTGTAGTCTGCTCCCCACTTACCAGATTCCGGATTGAGATGTATCTTTTGTGTTTCTTCGGTTCCATTGCGTCCACTTTGCCATGGAAACATAGCTCCTTTGTAATTATGTTCTTGAGCATATTTTTTAGCCTCGTCAAGACGATTGTATCTGTACAAAAGCATTGTTTTGGTAAGTTCGGGAAAATTTAAATTGTAAAATGGAGCAATAAATAATTCGTCCCAAAAAATGTGACCTCTGTATGCTTCGCCATGTAAACCACGGGCTCCAATGCTTGTGTCTGTACCAACATTGTGTGGCGAAAAAGATACAAAAAGATGATAGATGTTAAGCCTTGTTAATTTTTGTGTAAGTCGATCTCCTGAAATGTTTATGTCTGCTTTTTGCCAAATTTTATCCCATGCAGCAATAGAGACTTGCACAATTTGATTAAAATTAATAAGAGATTTTGCCAACTTTACAACATCTGTATTGTCTTTGTCTAAGCTATTGGTGTATGCAACATTTTTATATACAATAAACTCTTGATTTTCTTTTAAATCAGCAGAAAAAACAGCATTGATTTCTGATTGGTTTTCTTCAATTTTATAATTAGAAGCAATGTTAGAATAAATGTTTGCAGCTATGTTTATTTCGATATTTGATTCGGAGGTGTTAGATTTTAACCATAGAATATTATCCGTTTTTCCTGTTTTCGTATTTGTCAGATGGTTTTGATTTAAACTTCTATATCTGGGAACTCCATCATTTATAATATTGCCGTCAATACCTGATTTTATATGGATTTTTCCAGAATAATTTAGGGGCGTAATACTATATTCGATAGCGGCAGTGTTTTTATTATCCATGCTAATGAGTCTTACCGATTCTAATATGCTAATTCGTCCTTTGTCATCTTCAATTTTTGCCCAACTCGATAAAAGTCCTCTTTTCATGTCGAGTTTACGCTCTATTTCAAGGAGCTTACGATTGCTTGCATTGCTCCATTCTCCGTCATCAATCTTAAAACTGGTAAAAAGCCAATTAGGACAATTGACTAAATCTTCATTAAATATTTTTTTATCGTTTATTTCAGATTCAAGTTTATTATAAACTCCTGCCATGTATGTACCTGGGTAGTGATTTTTGGAAGTTTTTTCTTCACAAAAACATCCTCGGCTGGCAAAAAATCCATTCCCAACAGTTAAAATAGTTTCGCGGCTAAGTTCATTTTGAGGATTAAAATCTACATACTTTAAACACCATGAGTCCTCTGTAATCCCTGCTGCAAACCATGTTTGTATGTCTTTTATGTTTATTTCACTAAGGTCGTTAACTATAATGTCGGCACCATGAATTCTTAATTCATTTTGATTGTCGTGTCGAGCAACTCCTACAACTAGTCCAAAATTGCCCGTTTTGCCAGCAGCTACTCCGCTTGTTGCATCTTCGATGATAACAGCACGATCTGGTGAGACCTCAAGATCTTGACATGCCGTGATAAAAATATCTGGCTCGGGTTTGCCTTTAAGTTTACGATTTACAGAAATAATACCATCTATACAGACTTTAAAATAATGCTCAAGCCCTGCTTTTTTAAGAATAGACCGGCAGTTTTTACTTGATGAGGCTACTGCAATTTTAATATCATGCTCAATTAGAATTTTTATAAAGTCTATTGTGCTCTCAAAAACAAAAGCTCCTTTTTCGTCAAGTAATTTATTAAAAAGCTCATTCTTGCGATTCCCAATTCCACAAACAGTTAATTCTTCAGGCTTATCTTCTGGACAACCATAGGGGAAAATTATATTACGTGAATTTAAAAACGATTCTACACCATCGTAACGCGGTTTGCCATCAACGTACAGCAGATAATCATTCTTTATGTCAAATGCAACATATTTTTTGTCATAGAGATTACTATGGTGCTTAAGTACACCGTCAAATGTCTGTTTCCATGCCATCGAATGAATAGAAGCAGTATCTGTTATTACGCCATCTAAATCAAATATGACGGCTTCAAAATCGTGAATCATTATGTTGAGATTAAATAATTACAGCGTAAATATATGTAATTATTACAAACAACAAATAAATTAAGTGTTTTTTTTGTTTTTTTATGACTTATAATTTGTCTCTAATTTAATTACACATTGATTGCAATCTTTAATATTTACCAAAGTATGTTTAGATTTGGTCAAAAAATTACAGAATTTATAAATTTTGGTAAAACAAAAGACAATTGGATAAACTCAAAAAACATAAAACAATAATACCAATTTGGTATAACTATCAAAGCATAATTTTCTAACCTAATCCAATACAAACCCATAGAAATTTTAAAAACACAAATCACAGATGGCGGTGTAGTTCAACCGTTAATAATCGCTGGGTGCTGCACACCGCTCATATTACTGTTTATTAGCTGCTGGGCATTATATTAATATTTTTTGAACGATTATTTGTTGTTTTTCTTTTCAAATATTTACATTTTACTGAATTGTCTCTTCACATTTTCAAGTTCTTCTATAAAAACATTCATATTGGAAGATGGATTATCGAAGAGAGTTAATTCTTTTGCTCGTTCACATGCTTTTGTGCAAATCTCAGATAATTTAATTTCAAGTTGTGAATCAACAACTCCTTTCTTGTATGTATTTCTGTTTCTGTTGCTCAATTGTTGAATGCAATCCTCCGTTTTAATGTTTGCTGTCTGATTTTTATAGTGAAGTAAAAACCACAACTCAATAGACGGGTTTGATGCTATCAATACAGCAGTTTTTATAACTTTAAGTTTCTCTAATACTTCTGGCACATCAGCATCATACATCAAAAAGTCCTTGTCTTTGTCATGAGAGGGTTTACCTTGCTTGCTATTCTGAATTATTCGTTGTGTTATTTTATTCCCAACAATTTTAGGCACAATTTCAATGGGGATTCTATACTTTGAACGCAGAAAACATACATATGCTTCTTCTGTTTCCCCTTCACAAAAGACCCAAAAATGAGGATTTATCTTTTCCCCTTTTGATGCACTTCTTTTACTTACCATCGAACAATGATTTAATTTTTTCACTTGAATCATTCATAAATGGAATTGCATCAAAACGACCTTGCAAATATGCTTTTTCTAAATCCATTGTATCTCGAAAATCATTGTAATCGTAAAGCGAATATAAATCGGTTGAGCCATCTTGATTTTTATTTGCAAAAAAGATTTGGTCTTTTCTTACATTCTTTAAATTCAAAAAGCGAGTGTTATGGGTTGTACACAATAACTGAGCTTTCTCACTTGCTCTAAATATATTAAAAAGATATTCAATTATTTTTGGGTGTAAACTATCTTCAATTTCATCAATTAATAATACTTTATTATGTTTTACTACATCAAGTATAGTCAACATTATGAAGAATAACTTGATTGTTCCTTGCGATTCTTCTGTAAGAAAATCAAAAGCTATTGATGGTGAGGCTTTATGAAAAGTTCTTATTTGTAAATAATCTTGAACAACATCTTCAACAGTTAAAGTCATAGTATTAGCATCAGCTTTATAATGCTTTCCTGCTTTTTTTAATACTTTAATTTTGACATCAACAATATCACTGTCAGCAATTTTGATAGCATCAATCAGTTGTTGTTTGTTTTGATTCGTTAGAGTTTCAATGGCGGAAGCTCCAAATCCAACATAGTCTAAAATAAACTGACTATGAAAATAATTAAATATTTCTTTTCCAATTTCTCTATCCATTTGACTGGCACGTGAAATATATAAAGTTTTTTCAGAGGTGTTCTCAGCCACATCCAAAGGACGTTTTATTTGGTCTCCAAAGCTATATTTCTCTTTTTTTGTTTTTCCCAAACGCTCATCGCGGGTAAAAATTTCTTTTATTCTGCCTTTGGGATAGAAATATAAACTTTCAGAAATAATCTTTTGACGTGTTAATGAAAAGGAATATTCATATTCAATGCCTTTGCTAACAAATCGAATGAAATAAGTACTTGGCTTACTATTATAACCACTGAATTTAAAAGGTTGAAAGTTGTAAGTAGTATTTTCATTATGCTGGTGAGATTCAAACACTAAAGCATTACAAAACCGAATAGCTTTGATAATATTACTTTTACCGGAAGCATTTGCACCATAGATTGCTATTGTTTTTAAAATAGGGGTGTTATTAAAATCAAACAAATTATTATTGAGTGCCCTTGCATTTGCTGATTTTATATTTGCAGCTCTAAAATCAAGAACAATCTCGTCCCTGACAGAGAAAAAATTACTAATCCGAATTTCTAATACCATTTTAATAGCTTTATTTGTAATTATCTTGCAAAGATAGGCAATAAAAATGATTAAAATGCATAAAACTCTATTTTAAATTTTCTTTTTTAAATAGGTCTTCAATTGGATGATAGTTAGCATAGTTCTTTTCTTCGCCTTCCAACTAACGGCAGTCCGTCTAAAAACCACCTAATTTTTCTTAATTTTGTTCAAATATAAGCTATTTTAAGAGATGTTTTGTGATTTTCACAATCTGTTTTTAGAATATTATTCAAAAAAGATAATGGCTTAGAATTGATGTATTGAAGTCTTATAAGACGTAATTTAGCAATTAAC
>JAQVOR010000131.1 GCA_028702535.1 Bacteroidales bacterium | reverse complement strand
CTAACACTTATAAAATTTATCTTATAAGGACATAGTTAATAATTTTGTTGATAATTATTTTATAATCATATTTTTACTTAAAAAATTTTAAATACTTTTAAATAAAATTTTGTTTGAATTAGAGCAACCTTTTATATTACATTTACGTTTAATTAAACAATGAGTTTATATTACTAACCAAATATAATAGATATGGAAAAGAGTATCTTAGTTCCCCATGATTTCACAGAAGTTGGAAACTATGCTATGGAACATGCGTATATGGTGGGGAAAGCTGCAAATAGCCCAATTCATCTAATCCACATTGCAAAAAGCAAATCTCAAATTGATAGTGCAAAGCAAAAACTACAAGAAATTGCCGACAATTTTAAGAAAGGCAAAAACGTTGAGATAGTTTGCGAAGTAAGGACAGGAAACCTTTTTAAAGGGATATACGCTTATGGTCTTGAAGTTGATGCTTATCTGGGAGTTATGGGAACACATGGCATCAAAAATGTCAAAAAAGCTATGAAAGTAGTGAAAAAATTTATGAAAATCCCTTTTATACTTGTGCAAAATCCTGTCATTTTTGGTGAGTACGACAGAATTGTAATTCCTCTTGACCATGACAAAAATGCACGAATTAAAACACTATGGGTTCGATACATTAACAATATATTTGAAAGCAAAGTGTTTATTATTTCATATAATACTGGGGACGAATTTAAAGCAAAAACCATAAAGAACAATATCTTATTTGCTCAAAACCAATTCGACAATAACCTAATAGACTATGAAATAAAAGTCATTGAATCACCAAAAAACTTTGCTGACTCAATATATACTTATGCAAATGAGGTCGAAAGCGACTTAATATTGGTTATGACAAATAAATACAAATCGTATGTAAAAGATTTAAAAAAATTAGAAAACTTAGAACTGTACAAGAAAATTCCAATTATGTGCGTTAATAAACGTACAGATATTATTAAACTTGGCGGTTTTGGTTAAGATTTACCTCGCCAATTGAGAGTTTCTTTAATCTTATTTTATACAATCGTATATTAGTAATTAATTGCTTAACAGCATTTGTTAAATCAGAATAAAGATTTTCTGAATAAAGATATAAAACATCATTTTCTAATTTTAAATGATGTTTTTTTGTTTCATCAAATCCAAAATTCAGCGATACATTACCAGAAGGGATAAATGTATGAGTTAAGCAAGCCCTTAACTGAATATATAGAGCATTATTTTTATTAATCTCTGCATATTTAGGTGGAAACAACTTATAAATAGCAAGCGAAAAACGAGAAGCCGACTGTTGCTTTGCTCTAATAGGCTTATTGTCGAGATACGAGCCTAAAATTTCGATTGCTTGTCCCATCAACATAAAACCAAAGACCGTATCTTGTGAGGCCATGACTTTCCTTATTGGAATAAGTAAATTATTCTCAAGAAAACGGATATGCTCTTCAGGAGTATTAATAATCATAATTAAAATTTATAACGAAACTGCAATTTAATATCTGTCCGATTTTTCCCCTCAATAGCATCAAGACCCGTTCCAAGACCGTCTTTATCGTTATAAAAGGTATTAGCAATTTTTACCCAAAAATCAAGATTATCAAAAACTGAATATTTTACAATCAAAGCAAGCCGAGTACCCTTACTGTAATATGCTGGTACTGAAAAAGCATATAACACATCAGGTTCATACGCATATATTCGGGTATTCCAAGTATCGGTTTCAAAAATCGCTATTCGTCCAGTAAAAACAAAAGGCATTTTTTCGGGCTTAATCTGTACATCTTGATATATCATGTATCCCCAGTCCTGTTCTCCATTAAAATTATAAGAAGCTAGCTCGATACGATTTTTAAGTTTTAAAATATCAGTTGGAGAATAATTAATCTGATATCTATATTTTGCTGACACATAAGCATCTAAAGGTCTTATTCCATATTCGACATCAGTATTATTTTTTTGCTTAGTCTCATACTTTAGCCTAAAATACATATCAAGTTTTCGGTTTGGATAATGTGATACTTGCATTAGATATTCATTTCCTGTTGATGGCCCTCCTACTCCATATCTTAACCAAGGATATTTCCAAGTATCAAAATATGCTTCGATTTTCCAATATTTACGAGGGAATACTTGAAATCCGATAAACAAACCCGATTCGTTATAAGGTTTATTACCTTCGGAAAACGGCTGTGCATAAATATTTTGATAATCAGGACTATAATATCTATAAATCATTGACATTTTAAATTCAGGGACAAAATCTAAAACTGCACCGTTAATAGTTGCATATCCCATATTTGGACTTATAGATGTTTCGCCAAAGAAATTAACTTTAGGGATTGTTACCATATAATCTATTCCAAAATTAGCATTAGAGTATCCACTAAAATCGAAATATCGATACGCTTGATCGTTTGGTTTTAAAGAATCTGAAAAGCTATAATAGATACCTGTTGCACCAATACGAAAATGCTCCCCTCTCCAATTTAGATTCCCTCCCGACACAAACTCTTTGATTGTTTTGCGTTTAGCAATTTCGGAAGGTGTACGATGGTAACCAGTTTCTAAAAAACTCGAAATATAATGCTCCTCACTATCGAAGGCAGAATCGGAGATTGCCGAGACACTACCGTCAATTGATTTGTAAGATACAAATTCGGTAAATTCGAAATTACCAAGCCCTAAAGTTACTGCTTGTCCACGCATAAAGGCAGATTCGTTTACAGAGCTATATTTATTAACCCCACGAGCTTTCTTTATAACATTTGTTGTACTCGAAGTTTTTCCAAAGCTCATACCCGACCACATCGTTAGTCCCTGACCAAATTGTACGATATAATCCCCGACAATAATTTTCTTAAACACTCCTAAATCATTTATTTGAAAATGCCCCGAATAAAAATCAAATCCATATTTTTGAGCACCTTTAAAAAACTGTTCCCCGTCATCTTTTTCCATAGTAATACCATAATAAAGTTTATCTTTATATTGATAATTATATCTTAAATAAAATTTATCAGGACTACCTAAATATCTTGATTTATCGGGATTTATTGCCAATATGCTATCATCAATGGGCAGATAACCAGCTTTTTCTTGAAACAATCTCTGATAACGGCCAATTACTGAGTGTCTGCCATAAGAAAACATATTTCCGATATCTGTTTTTTTCTTTTGACTAAGATCACTAACTTCGACAAATGGCAATAAATATTTAAGAGTAAGCGGATCAATACCATCAACATATTGTAATTCATAAATGGTTTTATACGCTCCGAATTTTTGTCGATATTTAACGAGTGAATAAATCTGGAATTCTGTTAAAAAGATTATTCTTTCAAAATCTTTTTGTGTCGCAGTATTAAGGTCTAAAGGGGAATAATAAAGATTTTCTAAATTGCTAAACAAAGTTGTGTAATCAAGTTCAGCATCTACCGAGGCAGCAATTTGTTCAATAATCTCATCAAAATCCATAGCACTTTCCTCTTGTGCCTCAACCGATGCAGCAATTATTAGACAAGCCAACAATATGATTACGAATAACTTAGAATGCATAGCTAATAGAAATTTTAGGTGTAGATCCCAATACTTCGTGATAAGCATAAGCAAGATCAAAACTTATGTCTCCGGTATTGTAACCGAGTCCGAAAGCATATTCCACAGGTGCAACTGCAACCCCTGTACGAAACGAAAATTGATTATTAATTGTATATTCTATTCCAGTTCTAAGTAAAGGCACATATCCATTTATAGCTTTAGCGGTTTCGACAGCTATAAGCAAAGATTTGCTAAACAGATACGAAAATCCAAGCTTAAAAGCTATTGGCATTTTTAAATCGGAGTCCTCAAAATACGAAAAATTTAATGGATTAAAAACATGTACCCCAATAGCGAAGTTCTCACTAGGGCGTGATAGCAAACCGACTTCAAAATTAATTGCATTCAAATTACCGTAATCGCCACTTTGTCTAACAGAGAAATAATCTATCATCACTCCCATAGAAAAATTTTGGAATAACTGTTGTGAAAAGCCCAAAGAAAATTTATTTGACTGAAAAAGACTATAACCAAAATTTGTAATTCCAATTCCAATATTACCACCCAACAAAGGCGAAGTAAATGCCAAAGCACCGTATCCAGTTTGTTTTAGCAGCCATCTATTTTCATAAAATATACCCGCCACAGGACGGTCTATTCCTGACATTGCAGCAGGATTATTAAATACCGCCCAGCTATCCGAAAGCGTAACTCCAGCGTTTGCCATTCCTCCTGCACGAGCACCAGCAAAAGATGATTCGGTTTGTGCCGCAAGCTGTATCGCAAAAACAATTAAGAATAGTGTTAAAATATAATTTTTTATCATAATATGCATATTTGCTACGTAATGACTCGATATTCAAATGTATGTTCTTCGAGATCTTTATTTGCTTTAACAATTTTTTGTTTAAGATTTGATTTGAATTCGCCAAGTTTAGCAGCAAGTTTATCATCTCCAGTTGCAATAATTTGTGCAGCCAGAATAGCTGCATTTTGAGCACCATTAATTGCCACAGTAGCAACAGGAATACCTGGAGGCATTTGTACAATCGCCAATAAAGCATCCAATCCCTCAAGGCTCGCACTAATAGGAACTCCGATAACAGGTATTGTAGTCATTGCAGCAATCACACCACATAAGTGAGCCGCCATTCCAGCACCAGCAATAATTACCTTGATACCTTTATCGGCTGCATTTGACGCAAACTGTTCGACAGCTTCGGGAGTCCTATGAGCCGACAACGCATTTATCTCAAAAGGTATTTGAAACTCATTCAACTGATTTGCAGCTTTTTTCATTACTTCCCAATCAGAAGTTGAACCCATAATAATACTAACTTGTGCTTTCATATCAAACAATCGTTTATTATATTCTGTAAAAATACACAACAAAAACTTAAAACCCTTAGTTTTTTCTTTTTTTTAGATAATTTTTTATTCCTTTGATGATAATTATTTGTTTTTTACCTAAACGTACAAAACTATGCAGCAAAATTAAACCGTCAAAATTATAAATAAGCAAATTATGGATAAGATTAGAGTTCACGACAAAAATTTTAAATTGTTTATCTCAAACAAAGAAATAGAAAATAGAATTAAAACTCTTGCGAATAATATTAGCAAAGATTTAAAAGATAAAAATCCTTTATTCTTAGGAATTTTAAACGGTTCGTTTATGTTTGCAGGCGAATTATTTAAAAATCTTGATATTGATTGTGGAATTTCGTTTTTAAAACTAGCCTCTTATGATGGCACATCAAGCTCGGGAAAAATAAAAAGATTAATTGGTCTTAACGAAGATATAAAAGATCGAACAGTTGTAATTCTCGAAGATATTATCGACACAGGTATTACAATTGATAATATCGTAAAACAATTAAAAGGATATGAGCCTGCTGAAATTAAAATTGCTAGTTTACTTATAAAATCAGAAGTATATAATAATTTATATAAAATTGATTATTTTTGTTTCGATATTCCAAACGAATTTATTATTGGATATGGATTAGATTATAATGGTTTGGGACGAAATTTAAAACATATTTATAAAATAAGCGAATAGTTATGTTAAATATTGCATTATTTGGACCTCCAGGAGCGGGGAAAGGAACACAAGCAAAGAAACTTGCTGAGAAGTACAACCTTACTTATTTATCTACAGGAGATATACTAAGAAAAGAAATTGCAGAAAACACACCGCTTGGGTTACAGGCAAAAACAGTAATTGAGCAAGGCGGACTTGTCTGCGATGAGACTATTGTTCAAATAATTGAAAATAGCATAAACATGCATTCTGACAGTAACGGGATACTATTTGATGGTTTTCCTCGTACTTATGCTCAAGCATATATTATTGATGGGCTGTTAATTAAAATGAATACAAAGCTATCATGTCTGCTCAGTTTAGAGGTTCCTCGCAAAGAGCTCGTCGGACGTATGATGCTAAGAGCTCAAAAAGAAAACAGATCTGACGATAAAAAAGACATTATCGAAAACAGATTACGTGAATACGAAAACAAAACTGTTCCTGTGATTGATTTCTACAATGATCAGCAAAAGTATTACCCAGTTAATGGCGTAGGTTCAGTTGATGAAGTTTTTGATCGTCTTACTGATAAAATCGAAGAAATATTATCGCAAACTCTACTAAATGTCGTCTTTTTTGGACCTCCAGGAGCAGGAAAAGGTACTCAAGCAAAATATATAGCACAGAAATTTAACATGGTGTATGTTTCTACTGGCGAAATGATACGTGAAGAAGTAGCACAACAAACCGAATTAGGCAAAATTGCCGAACCATATCTCAAAACTGGTGATATTGTTCCTGATGATATTGCTATCAGACTTATTGAAAGAAAAATCGCTGAGCACAAAAACATAAAAGGATTTATTTTTAAAGGTTTTCCATCTACACTTGTTCAAGCATATATATTAGGTGGCTTACTCAAAAAACAAGATACATCAGTTTCTTTGGTAATTGAAGTAAAAACATCTACTTTACAATCAATAAAGCGTCTTACAGCAAGGTCACAGACACTAAAAGCCCGCTCATACGACATGGATACCGATACTATTATTCGCCGTTTAGAAGTTTTTGAAGAAAAAAGCGATAAAATTTATAACTTTTATAAACAACAAAACAAACTATTCTCATTCAACGGAGATAAAGACACAAAAACTTTAGAAAGCGAAATTTCAGCACTAATCGAACGAGCTTTTAAAGAAATTAGAAAGTAAAAAAAGTTGAAAATATGTTATAAGAACAAGGAGTAAGTGCCTCCAAAGCACAAAACTGGCAATTTACAAGAAAGTTCAAACCGGCTAACAAGCTTGATATTACGATTTAGTAATTTAAAGACGTGAAAAAAATTCTCGTTTTTGTTTTTTATGCAGAGATGTTAAGTTCTTGATATATTGCGTTTAAGCCTGCTTTAATTTGTTTTTGTGCTTGCTCAAATTTATCAAGACCCTTGTTTTTGCTGTATAGTTCAATTTGCAAATTACTTGATAATAAGGGAGTTAAGAAATAGCGATTATAAGAATAAGCAACATTTAACCATGAATAGCCTTTTTCTGTAACAATGAAACGGTAAACCTGATGATATTTTCAGGCAACAAAAGCCTAATACAGAATCGTTTATGTAGATGTAATGTTGTGTAACTTGTTTCTTTAGCCAAAACATCTTAGTGAAAAATGTATTGTTCTTAGTTGTGATTTGCTTATTCCAGTAACAATTCATAAATTCTAAGGATTTCACTATGCAAATCACACCTAGCTTATTAGGATTAAAATAATTCTCCTCAACATAAGACTGCATTTCCATTTCCTTTCCACCATGATTTTCTCTCCATAATATTGGAACTTCAAGTTTAGTAGCTAATTTTTTTATGTGGTTATTTAATTGATCAGATAAGAGTTTAAAGACTCCATTGGTGTGCTTAGCAAAACCTAAATTACGTAATAAAACTATAACATTAGCCGGACGGAACATTCCAATAATATAACCACGTACTATTATGCGATCGAAAAAACTGTAACTGAATTTTAAATGGTCTTTGAAATCCGATGTAAATTTATTGTCCAATTTTATCATGTTTTTTTTCTGCAAAAATAAAATTTTAAATTTAACCGATTACCCCAACCCCCAAGACCTTTAGGTCGCTATCTTTATTGACTGTATATCGTATCAATAATATTAACAATTAAAATTTATTGATATGAGACAGAAAAAAGGATTAACAATTGTGGAACGTGCTATTATTGCTGTTCCGGGTTTTGAACAAGTATTTAAAAAACTTGATCAACAGGTTGCTTTGCGAGGTCAGAGCCAAAGTACATTAAACAATTACATTC
>JAQVOR010000130.1 GCA_028702535.1 Bacteroidales bacterium | reverse complement strand
GTCTATCCAACCTTCATAATCGTCATGAATAAGCCTGACTTTTGTCCAGTCGTGCCTATGTATAAGTATTTCGAAACATTCACCAAACAATATTTGATTAAGCATTTCCGACTTATGCGACATTCCAACTCTTAAAGGAATGTAACTTATTTCACAAATTCCGATTTTCATTTAAATCATTTTTAATAATTCAAAAGTATATACTTATAAATTACTACAAACATACGAAACATTTTTTTTTAAACAATTGGTTGTAAATTACAAACATATAAGTTTGAATTTATCAAAAATTACTTATTTTTTGTTGTTATTTCGTCAATTTACGGTCTTTTATATATCTTTACAAAAAAACAATTGGGATGAAGTTTAAAAAATATTCTGTAATCATATACGCAATTACACTATTTTTGTTGAGTGTAGCTTTTGTGGTTTATATTTTTCCAAAAGAGAAAAAATTCCAATATTCGTTTACTCAAGGTGGTCCGTGGTTGCATGAAAACTTAATGGCACCTTTCGATTTTCCTGTTTATAAATCTGATGAGGAAATTGCCCAAGAGCAAGACAGCATCCGTACAAACTTTATCCCTTATTATGTTTACGACAGTATCGCTATAAAAACTGCGGTAGATGATTATTCGGTTAAACTTGAAGATATATGGCAAAATGAAGTTAAACCTAATCTCGAAGATATTGGAAATTTTAAAAAAAATCTCCTGCAAAAAAAGTTTGATTTTTATCTGACCCTTGCTAAGGACTTACTTCGCGAATCATTTCAAAAAGGAGTAATTGAACTTCCCGATAGTGTGTCAGAACAATACAAATTTCGATTTTATCTGTACGATGGAAAAATAAGCAAACTAAATTACGCATCTTCTTATATTCTTTTACGTGATGTTCAGAACAATTTAGATGATATTTTTAATAAATCTGAACTACGGGAGACTGATTCCCTATCAGGGTTTAAACTCAAAAATTATATCAACTCCCACAAACTGCTTCCTAGCATCGTGTATGATACAGACATGAATAAAAATATACTTTCAAGTCAACTTGATGCAGTTTCAACATCACGTGGAATGGTACAAAAGGGAGAACTGATAATTTTGAAAGGTCATATTGTTGGTATGCACGAAAACAAAGTCCTTTTATCGCTAAAAAAAGAGGTAGAAAATGATGTTTCTAATGTAAATCATACAATTATAAGTTTAGGAATTGCTCTTTTGTTTTTATCTCTTTACTTTATATTATTCTTATATCTTTTTTATCACGACAAGAAAATCCTTAATAGCTTTAAAGCGAATACATTTATAGCCTTGCAAATGCTTTTGCTTATCGTAAGTGTGTTAATAATTTTTAAATATACGGATATTAGCATAAATATTATCCCATTTGCTTTAATACCACTATTGATATATACTTTTTATAAGTTTAATGTTTCATTTATTGTATTTTTAGTATCAATAATTATTGCAGGATTTTTTGCCCCTAATAGTTTTGAGTTTATTTTCATTCAGACAATAACTGGTTTGGTAGCAATGTTTAGTTTGCGAAATACTCGTAAACGAAGTCAGATTTTTATATCTGCAATTTATGTTTTTATAACATATATTGTTTTACACTCTGGTTTTTTTCTGATGAAACAAGGCGATTTCTCGAATTTATTATCCAATGATATTTATATTTATGGTATCAGTTCGGCTTTGTTAGTATTATATTTGCCTATAGTTTATCTTTATGAAAAGATTTTTGGTTTCCTATCAGATTTTACTTTAATGGAACTATGTGATACCAACAATCCAGCATTGCGTCAACTTGCCGAAAAAACTCCTGGCACATTTCAACATTCGGTACAGGTTGCAAATTTAGTAGAATCGGTTACACGAGAATTAGGAGGTAATTACATGCTTGCACGTGCAGGAGCACTTTATCATGACATCGGAAAATCTGTACATCCCGAGTACTTTATCGAAAATCAAAATGGACCAAATATTCACGATAAATTCGATTTTGAGGAAAGTGCACAAAAAATTATTTCACATGTACCTTTGGGTGTTGAACTTGCAAAAAAGTATAATCTTCCAGCACAAGTTATCGACTTTATAACTATGCACCACGGAACAAGTCTTACTAAATACTTTTATAATTCGTGGATAAACGAAAATCCAAACTTGACTCCAAATATTAATAATTTTAAATATCCAGGACCAAAGCCAAACAGTATTGAAACAGTTGTAATGATGATGGCAGATGCAATTGAAGCCGCTTCACGTACACTTGAGGTTTATAGTCCAGAGTCAATTGACAAACTAGTATTTGTAATCATAGACTCCCAATTAAACGCTGGGCAATACGACGATGTTGAGATAACTTTGAAGCAAATATCACAAGCAAAGAAAATATTTTCTCAAAAAATTAGCAATATTTACCACTCACGTATTGTATATCCCGAAATTAATGCGAATAAGAATTAATAAAAACAATATATTTGTAAACTTTGTGTTATAAACATGTTTTTATAACTTATGTACAAAAAATTTTGCTTTAACATATTGCTTTTTATCTTTCTGAGTGTTGTTATCAATGCACAGACAGCTTTCATTAATGGCTTTGTATATGATGTAAAATCAAATCCAGTACAATTTGCCAATGTAAGTGTCAAAAATAAAGCTATTGGCACAGCTACCAACGAATATGGATACTTTGAAATAAGTGTTCCTACAAATCAGGAAATTACAATTGAAGTTTCATATTTAAGCTATCAAACTTACACAGAGAAGTTTAAATTAGCTAACGGAGAGCAAAAGGAAATCAAAATATATCTAAAAGAATCATATACAGTTTTACCAGAGGCAAATATTGGTGCCAACACCGAAAGATTTGCTCCTGCCGTTCGTTTAAATCCAGAAATATCAATGAATATTCCAACTGTCGGTGGGTTTGAAGATATTCTTAAATCTTTACCATCCGTATCATCAAATAATGAATTAAGCAGCCAATATAATGTTAGAGGAGGTAATTTTGATGAAAATTTAATATTTGTTAATGATATAGAAATTTATCGTCCCTTATTAATTCGCTCAGGACAGCAAGAAGGGCTTAGTTTTATCAATTCTGATATGGTATCTGCAATAGTCTTTTCGGCTGGTGGTTTTGATGCAAAATATGGCGATAAAATGTCATCAGTACTCGATATTAAATATCGTAAACCCAAAGAATTTGGCGGAACAGTTTCGGCTAGTTTATTAGGTGCAAACCTACACTTAGAAGGAACCAGCAAAAACCACCTTTTAAAATATAACACAGGATTTCGATATAAAACTACAAAATATCTTTTATCATCAATGGATATGGCAGGCGAATATGATCCCACCTATCTCGATTTTCAGGCTTTTATTACTTATGATATAAGCGAAAAACTCGAATTATCTTTTCTCGGTAATTTAAATAATAATAAATATAGCTTTATTCCTGAAGACCGCGAAACATCATGGGGTACAATGGATGAAGCACTTAAAATAATGATGTATTTCGAAGGACAGGAATTAGATAGATTTACAAACTCTACTGCTGCATTTACTGGAACATATAAAGCAAATCAAGATTTTACAATGAAGTTTATAGTTTCTGGATATTATACCTCCGAAAAAGAATCTTATGATATTCTTGGGCAATATTATCTTAATGAATTAGACAAACAATTAGGATCAGATAATATGGGCGATAGTGTTGCAAATATTGGTGTTGGCTCGTACCTAAATCATGCCAGAAACGACTTAACTGGATATGTGATAACTTCCAAATATCTGGCAGATTATAAATACAAAGACCATAATTTTGCTTGGGGTGCACAATACAATTACGAACTTTTTGATTATAGTGTACACGAATGGGAAATGGTTGACTCTGCCGGTTATTCAATGCCTTACAATTATTCGGGAGCAATTGCAAATAGAGATATCGTGCCGTTGTTTTTTACTGATATTGCAGGAATTAACATTGCTACTAACAGGCTTAATGCTTTTTTTCAAGATTCTTATTTGATAAAAATAGATAGCACGGAGTTATCTTTTGGTGGTGGAATAAGATTAAATTATTGGGATTTTAATAATGAATTTCTTGTCAGCCCCCGAATTAATGTAGGGTTTAAACCAAATTGGGAGAAAAATTTTGTTTTCAGGTTTTCGACTGGACTTTATCATCAACCGCCATTTTTTAAGGAAGTTCGCAAATTAGACGGCACCTTAAATCATGATATAAAAGCACAATCTTCATTTCATCTGGTTTTAGGCTCTGATTACGAATTTACGGCTTGGAACAGACCATTCAAATTGGTTACCGAGGTATATTATAAATATATGTATAATCTTATTCCTTATGATATTGATAATGTAAAGATTAGATACTATGGAGAAAATCTTGCACAGGGATATTCAACAGGTATTGAAGCAAAGATTAACGGCGAGTTTGTTCCAGGCACTGAATCATGGGTTAGCATTGCTCTGTCTCAGACGATGGAAGATATTGAGGGCGATTTCTACAAATTAAGAGACGATAAAGGAAATATCGACACCGTTTATCTCGGAATGATACCAAGACCAACTGATCAAAGATTAAATTTAGGTGTATTCTTCCAAGATTACATTCCAAAGCATGAAACTTGGCAAGCATATATCAATATATTGTTCGGAACAGGTTTGCCAGTCGAAAAAGCCGATAAACCATATCCACGCTTTAAACCATACAGAAGAGTTGATATTGGAATTTCAAAACAGTTAAAAGGCGATAACAAAAAACTACCTGATTCTAATCCATTTAGACATTTTAAAAACATCTGGTTAACACTTGAAGCTTTTAATCTGCTCGATATCAATAATGAAGTTTCATACACTTATGTAACCGATATCAGAGGTTGGCAATATGGAGTTCCGAATTATCTTACAGGACTTAGGCTAAACTTAAAATTGATTATGAGATTTTAGTTATTAATTATGAGATTTTAATTTTTAGTTATTAGTGTTTCAATTATTGCCTTTGCATCAAGCTCCATTTTTGAAAAACATGGTTTTGTGGTTTTGTAGTCTTTACTGACGTTTACATTGCCTCCAATTTATTAGCAGAAATAGGATTTGATTTTTAGTCGGCAATGTAAAGTCAAAATTTATTACTGCACTCGGATTCCGAGTGAACAGTAGCAATATTTTTATAAGATTAAAATCAAAGCCCTTAAAACTTCCCTTTTCCTGGAAATTTATACTTCTCTTTTGATTCTTGCTCCGAAAAAACATAGAACTTTCCCTTTGCTTGACTACAAAGCTGTCCATCTGTATCAAAAATACTAACTTTGATTTCAGAAATATTTCGTCGAAAAGAGATTTCTTCAGCCTTAATAGTAATTTTTCCCTTATTCGAACTTAACGGCTTTTTATATCTACAATTAAGCTCCATTGTTACCGCCGATCTTCCGTGTTTTACAAAAACATACCACTCGGCAGTTTCATCCATTAAGGTTGCTTGAATACCTCCATGAGTAACTCCTTTCCAGCCGTCAAATTCTGGGCGAGGTTGCCATTCACTCCAAACTATATCATCTTTTTCGAAAAACTCCATCTGCAAGCCTTGTTTATTTTTAGGCGAGCACCCAAAACACATATATTCGGGGGTTAATTCTGCAAAAGCATTATTTACTTTTCTCATATTACAAAAATAAAAAAAAGGCGGATAAAAAATATTAAACCGCCTTAAAATTTAATAAATATCGTTTAGTTTACAATGATTTTTTTGGTAAACACTCCCTGCGACAATTCAACTTCTACAAAGTAAATACCCGCTTTTTGTTGCGTCAAATCAATAACTGTTTCTTCAGAATTAGTTTCAAATTTTAACAAATCTTGTCCTAAAATATTTTTAACACATATTTTTGCATTCGATTCAGGTAATTTAACTGTAATCATACCATAAGTAGGATTTGGATAAATATTAATTTGTTTAGACAACTCGCCATCTATATCCACGCCAGAATTAGTTTCAACTAATAAATCATCAATTTTAAAAGCAAACTGATCGTTAGAGACACATTGTATAGCTAGGTAAACCGACTGACCGTTATATGCTGATAAATTATATGAATATTTTTTCCAATCAGCTATTGTTGTTATTGTTCCACCCGAGATATTAGAAAAACTACCTATCGAGTTGCTAGTAGTAGATATTAAAACATTAAATTTTTCGTTTGAATAAGTTGTCGAAGCGGCACGTGCCCAAAAGCTAAAAGTTGAATTATTTAGCAAAGGTATTTTTGGAGTTATAAACCAATCATTATTAGGCGGTGTAGTAGAAGCAAAACAAGCACCGTCTCTCACTCCACCATGAGCTGCCCATGCTTCATCAAGTGCAGGGACTGTTGCATTAGAGTTAAAAGCAATAAAAGCTCCAGTATATCCTTCGTTGGTAAATTCAGTATTTTGCATTCCGAATGTTGTAGAACCGTCTCCATCATAAGTTGTACAAGGTAAGAAATTATCTACGGCGAAATTAGTGCAATTTTCAAAATCATAAGAAAATCCTCCACCGCTAATAACAGTTATGTAACCCGACTTAGTCTCGGAATCACTATCAGAACTTGAACTAATAGTAAGTGTTACGTTATAAGTTCCAGCTGTGTTATAAGTAATTGTTGGATTTGTAGCTGTAGAGCTTGATGGTGTTCCACCAGGAAATGACCAACTGCGACTAGTAATAGAACCGCCTGCCGATAAATCGGTAAAATTTACCTGACCACCAACTGAAACAGTTGTCGGTGATGCACTAAAATCAGCAATTAAACCTATATTATTAGGGTCTAAATAATCACAAGTTGTTGCTCCGGTATTATCAGGATCCAACCAATATTTAAGTTGTTGAGATGAAGCTGAACCGTTTGATATCCAGTGATAAGATAATTTACCGTAAAGGTCTGGAGAAGTAGGAGAAGCACAATACGAACTTCCTCCCGACAAAGTACCTACAACAAGACCATTATTATTAAAAATAGGCGATCCTGACGAGCCTCCTTCTGTTACCCCATGGTTTGTAGCAGTTGAAACCCAATAAACTACCCAGTGTGCACCAGATGCTCCTGTTTCATCCCCATTATATGTAGCTGAGGATAAAGAGCTTGTATATGTCGAAATCTTTTTAATGTCTCCACTGGGATGATGAATACCTACACCACTTGGACTACCGCTTGTTGACTTGCTCCAACCATTATAAACTCCGCCAATATTTTTAATACTAGTTGAACTCGCATTTAGTTGCAGCAATAAAAAATCAGAGCCTCCATCTAATAGACCTCTAGCTTTTTTTGTACATCCTGTAACATTATTTCCTGAAGGCTCGCTATATGCAGTACAACCAGGACTTTCGTAATTAAAACTAAATATCCATTGATTAAATTCACTAGCCGTACAATTTCCACCACAATGATCGGCAGTTAAAAAATATGCAGTTTGGTCATTACGAACATTATTAACGAGAGAGCCAGAACAGAAATAGCCATATTGTCCTTGGACATAATATATTTTCGCTACACCTTTTTGTTGAGTTCTCCAATTATTACCCTCGGGACAATTAACATTAACCTGACAACTTTCAGAGCCACCATATCCAGTTCCTTTTGCATCAATACCAAATTGCTCGGCACCCCGATAAATAAAAGAAAAAGCTGAAATCTGAATTTCAGGAATAACAAGTTCAACATTACCTGTTAAAGATTTTTCTTTAGCGGCAGTATATTCAATTATAACATCGTCCCCTGAAAATAAACCAATTGCGTATTCTTCTCTTTTAGGGTTATCTTCACTTGTAAATGGTCCCAAAACAACACTCCTATCAGAATTATAAACGTAAACTGTTGAGCCTTGTGGCAAAGCAAACGCATCGAAATGTAAAGCACTTGCAACAGCACCTTCACTTGAC
>JAQVOR010000032.1 GCA_028702535.1 Bacteroidales bacterium | reverse complement strand
GTGGGGAGTGGGGAGTTGGAAATTGGGAGTGCGGAATGGGGAGTTGGGAGTTGGGAGCGAAGAGTGCAAAGTGAGGAGTGAGGAGTGAGGAGTGAGGAGTTGGGAGTGGGGAGTGGGGAGTTGGGAGTGGGGAGTTGGGAGTGGGGAGTTGGGAGTGGGGGAGTTAAATGTAAAAAGTTGCCCGCAGATTTCGCAGATGAACGCAGAGAAAAAAGTAATCAGTAAGGCGGTGGTCGGTATTCGATTCCGGCGGATTTGAATGGATGAAAAAAATATGCGGAAAACTTTTTGCAGGGATAATACACAACATCAAAAAAAACATCAAAAAAACATCAAAACTCATATCAACAGCCAATTAATTGCAGCTTGCTCACTTGTAAAGACTTTAACCAAAAAACCCATCTGAGCATTAACTGTATTTTCAAACAGCAAAGACAAAGCGGTACTATTAGGATTCTCAACTAACAAACTTTGTTTTTTTCCTCTCAAAACATTATCCAAATTTCGTAAATACTGAATAATCCCTCCCATTTCCTCAATAGACATATCAAATTTAGAGTTTCGGTAATCTGACAACAAATTATATTTGTTGTGGCTAAATTCAGGAATGAGTAAAAGCTCCTGCCAAGCTTGGCCAATATCGTCTGCGGTGATTAGACCGTCATGCTTATATCTCACAATGTGCAAATCATAATCAACACTAATTTTGTATTTCATGGCTTTTTTTAATTTATACTAAAATAATACAATTTACATAACGAATCAATTTTTTTTAAATGTTTTATAAACTTAAAAAACGTTTGTAACGAATTTAATTATCCGTATTTTTACCAAAAAACTTATGCTTAAATACTCTAAAATAAAATCTCCAATATTTGCAATCAATACTGATATAGCAAAGAAAAACATTATTGATATGCAGGCTAAACTACCAGATTTCTGCACCTTTAGACCACATTTTAAAACTCACGACAATAAAAAAACTGCAAAAATATTTAAAGAATTTGAAATTAATAAAATTACTGTTTCATCTGTGGAGATGGCCTTATACTTTAGAAAAATTGGTTTTAAAGATATTATAATTGCATTTCCTGTTAATATACGCGAACAAAAAAGATTGAATAAACTGTGTTCAAACACTACTTTAGGACTTACATTTTCAAATCTCCAATCTGTTAAAATAGTTTCAAAACTAAGTAAGATAAAAGCAAATGCGTGGATTGAGATTGATACAGGCTATAATCGTTCTGGTATTTTATGGAAAAATCATAAAGAGATTGAAACTTGCATTAAAATAATTAAAGATAGCTCAAACCTCAATTTTAAAGGTTTTCTCACACATAATGGCTCAACATATTCCTTACAGACAAAAGATGATATTTTAAATTCAACAAATTCAGCAAATGCAAAAATGTTTGAGCTAAAATCACAGTTTGCATCGTACAATCCTATGATTTCAATTGGCGACACACCAAGTTGCAGCCTACTGAACAATTTTGATGGAATTAATGAAATACGACCTGGAAATTTTGTTTACTACGATTTAATGATGCTTCAAAAAGCAGTTTGCACAATAGACAAGATTGCTGCTACAATGTTTTGTCCAATTGTTGACATAAATCCAGAACGAAACGAAATTGTAATTCACGGTGGTGCTGTTCATTTTAGCAAAGAGTTTATAGAAATTGATGGCCAAAAAAACTTTGGACAAGCCATTAAACATATTGGGAAAGACATTAATGATATTGACGAAAAAATCATCTCACTTTCTCAAGAACATGGAATTATAAAGATTACAAAAACCGACATTAAATTATTTAATATTGGTGATTTATTAGAAACAATTCCAGTACACTCGTGTTTAACAGCTAATTTAATGAAAGGTAAAACGCTGCATTTGTAAATGATAAATAAGACAAATTAATCTGCATCATCACACAATTAATGCCAATTTAATTACAGAAACACAATGGACAAAAGCGACAAATCCAATCTTTCGGATACCGCGACATCAATCTTTAATACATCTAACTGATAATCCATCATCTTTCATATAACTACCATATTCGCTTAATCTATCACTATCATGATTTAATTCTCTGCCCCGAACAACACTTTCCTTATCAACACCAATAATCCACCAAGAACAACGGGCAGTTAAATCGCCAAACATACCATAGCAATTACGATATCCGGCAGGTTTTGCATCAAATTTAGACTCATTTGTACCATTCCCATCATAATGCCAACCTCCGATAGATTTAAGTTTTGCACCAGCAAGTTCGTTGCCTCCAAGAAAAGTTGACAATTCGTTCCACTCGGCGGTTGTAGGAATATGCCAATCTTTTGGAGCTAAACCACGGGAATCGTTTACGGCATAAAAATTATAAATAATTCCGTATTTCTCTCCATTTTTGGGATCATTCTCGTAATAGCACCACGCAGGTTCACGATTTTGAATAGCTTTAACCCATTCATCATTTGTTTTTGCTTCTGGAATAACATCGCCATTTCTAAAAGTAGTAACATCCAAATTTTTTTGCATCCAGATTTGATTACCTATTACAACTATCTCAACATCAGATTTAAGTTCTGAAGTCTGAGCAAAAGAAGCAATTGATGCTCCTAAAATAAATAAAAAAAATAGTTTTTTCATATTTGGTCAATTTATTAAATTAGTAATTTAGAATCTATTATAAGAACACTTTTTTAATACTTTTCAAATTTAACAATAAAATTTTTATCAGGCATAAAATCTCGTTTCTTCCAAAAATAAGTTCCACTCTCATTATCTATGCTATCTGGCAAATAAGAAAAGACTAAATTTTTGTAACCTGCATTAGCGACCAGACTATAATTTGCAAGTTCAAATGGTTTACCCCATGCTTTTGTACTTGTTAAAATATATTCTATAGTATTCTCTGATATTTTTTGTTCGTAAAATATTCTAATATTTACAGTACTATATGGAGAAAGCACTAAATTAAAGTATATACCTTTCTCTAAATAATATTTAGAATCAAATGGGATATGAAGGCCTGTACTTTCATCTACAATAAGAATTTTATCAATATTCAAAGATGTTTTGTCGCCAGGAAATGGATATAGTAAATTGTGTTTCAATGTGTCAGCACTTGTATTACAAAAATAATACAAACCATTAACATAAAAAATATCATTCTCTATCCGAAAAGAAATATCCTCACGATAAAACTCAAGTCCTTGTGCAACAATAAGTTTAGCAAACAATAATAAGATTGACAAAAAGACTATCCTCATTTTATTAGTACAAATTTCGACACCGCTAACTTTCTACCATCAACATCAAGATTACAGTAATAATTTCCTGCTTTAAAATCATAAGTTGAAATAGAAATATCTGACAAACAATTTTCTGTATATGCTACAGGAATAATCTTAATCAGCTCTCCACTGTCGGAAAACACCTTAACTACTGCTGATTTTTTTACTGTAATTAGTTGCTCAGAAAATGAAATGCTAATCTTCTCCTTTGCTGGATTTGGAAAGATATTGAAACTAAAAGTTGCATTTTTTTTATTTTCATCAGTTACCCAAATCAAATCACAATTTAGTGCAATATTAAAGATATTATCAATATCTGGTTCAACAGAAACAATTATTGTTGTATCATACAAATAATTATTATCGCTCGATTTAAAGGTCAAAATACAATTCATTGCATAAATATCACTTTCAGAGAAATCAATAAGTCCCGCAGAATTTGCTTGTTTTGATTTTATGTTACAAAGGGATACACCATAGTCGTAATATTCACCCTGCTCTATGCTCTCTTCTTAATTAAATGCTCTTTGTTCTAAAAAACAATTAACACCTGCAAGGGGTTCTTCATTTTCATCTAATAGGTTTATAATAAGATCCCCATAATAAGCTTGAGAACTATTGCTATAACCAATTGTGGGAGAATTACACTTCGTGAGAAAACTGACAAATGAATCATTTTCTGAAATACAATACGACTGACCTATAGATAAAGCACTAACATGAGAAAACTGATAATCCCCAAAATAATAGTACAATTCACATTGAAATCCAAGCACATCAAATAAATTCACACCCTGTGGAGCGACTATTTTAATATAATCCCCCAATGGATTTATTTGTAAAGAAGTCAATAAACTATCGTTAGTTAGAAATACAGTGCTATCAGTTAATTGAATACCGCTTTTTATTTCAGCAATTCCCGAACTACTCTCAAGACTTATTCCATCAAAATAAGAAATCCCAGAAGCAAAATTCGATGTATTGAATTCGATAAACCAATCTTCGTTTTCGTCAAAATAAATTTCCACAATCAAAGAAGGGTTTGGTGTTTACAATGGATTTGAATATATAGTTACACAAATCATCATCAGTACTGCTAAAAATAAAATAATCTTTTTCATATTGCACAATTCTTGATGTAAATATAACAAAATATATAATCCAAAAACAAATTATTGGTAAAATAAATTAGGTTTGACTTTTATAAAAGTATAAAAAGTACGCCATTTTAGCACCAAAAAAAAGGGAATTTCAGCAGCATTATTCCAATAATATGCAGCAAGACAAACAAACATTAGCCTAACTGGTGACTGTCAATAGAGTCAGTATTTAAATCAGAATGTTCGAGAGCAAGGCTTTCGAAGTGTTGAAAATCAAGGAGTTTGCTTTTGCAAATGACTGTTTTCAACACGAGAACCTTTAGCTCACGAGCAAAGCGAGTAATAACGCAGCTATCGGACATTATGGACAAACACTAACTATCTAATTCACAGCAACTTCCTATCATTATACTTACCAACTGCTCCTTGCAAAAGTATTCCACCTATAATCAAAACTAAACCTACAAGTGTTGCAGTTTTTATTTCTTCTCCGATTGTCAGATTTACAATAAATAATGAAATAAAAGGAGCAAAATAAATTAAATTGCTAACCTTAGCAGTTGTTTTTGATAAAGACAGAGCTTTCATCCATAGAAAAAATGTAATTCCCATTTCAAATACGCCCACATAACTTACTCCAATAATGCCGTAAAACTCAGGAATTATAATGCTATTAGTAAATAAACCATAAATTAGAATATACAAAAATCCAAAAAAGAAGTTCATCAATAATTTAACAGTTTCATTACGTTTATCTTTCACATTTAACAGCCAAAACAATGCCCAAATTACAGTACTTCCAACAGCCAAAGCGACACCATAAGGGTTTGTAAATTGGAATCCAAAAATATCTCCACCAGTTGCAATAACAAAACTACCAGCAAAAGATATCAAGATTGCTACAAAACTCAAAACTCCAATCTTCTGTTTTAAGATGGGAATTGAAAGCAAAACCAAAACAACTGGCCACAAATAATTCAGAGTAAGAGCTTCTTGTGCAAGCAAAACATCGTAAGCCTGAAAAAGGATAAAGTAGTAAAAAAACGGATTTAAAAAACCCAAAAGCCCCGACATCCAAACATCTTTTAGTTTTTGTTCCCACAAAAGCCTCCACTTTCTTTGAACAGTAATAAAAACTATAAAAACCAAAAGAGAAACCAACACCGACCAAAACAATAAATTCACAAAATCAACCTCTCTCAAAGCAAGTTTAAAAGCCGAACCGACAGTTGACCAGCAAAGCACTGCAAATGAGGCAAATAAATATGCTTTAGTTTGTTGTTTCATTCTGATTGCAATATTACTGATAATTATTGTAAACGCATCAAAATATCATTATACAGATAGGGAAAACGCATTCTTTTTAAAACAGTAATATTGAGATAAATTGTATATGTGTTGAACTTAATAAAAAACGAAAAGCTTAAAGAAAACTGGAATGCGAATAATTTGCCTCAGATATTACAATTAAAGTATGCGTTTGCCCTGTGCTATTTGCAATCTAAAACTTCATTTTAAAAAAAAATTATGGGTTCGAGAATTTTTGCTTTAAGGATGAAATCCTGATCCTTTTTGGTGCAATACTATGTTAATTGAACTGCGATGCACTGAAGTGAGTATTGCCAATGCAAGTGCTGGTAAGTTTCAATGCAGCGGGGTTAAATCCAAACGACTTAAGTGTTTTTATTCCTGTCATAATTTTAATATTTTGAATGTCGTTCTTTTATTATTTGAGATAATCTCCATAAAATAAATGCCTCTACTTCCTTCAATTGTGAAATTTAGAGTAGTGATATCCATAAAACACGTGTTTTTTACTAATCTACCTTGACTATCATGAATAATAATTTGAAAATCATCAATATCATGCTCTGATTTTATTGTTACTGCTCCAGTTGTTGGATTTGGATAAACATTAAAACTTTGGTAAAATTGATTGTTCTCAATATTATTAATTTCTATTGTATTTGAAAGTACTGGGCGATAATGGTTTAACACATAATGCATTACGGCAGTTTGCCCTATAGTAAAAGAATTTTGACAATTTCCACTTGAATAATCCATATAGTTCTCCACCATATCAGGTGGGTCTATGCCATAAATATCATCGACACAGGTATTCCGATTTTTATTACAATTATATTGGCTCGAGGCATTAGCATTGGGAGTATCGTATATAAAATCGTTAAAATTACAATCTCCATCACCCCAAATATGGCGTAAACCCAAAAAATGACCAACTTCATGCACAAGTATTTTACCAGTAGTAATAAGTCCGTTATATGTATGATATGGATTTGGAAATGAGTTTGGGTTATTTGCTCCGAGGTTTATATAATGTAGTAATATGCCTTGTTCATAAATGTTCACAAGGTTTAATACCGAATCTGGCCAATTGTGATGATCCATTGGGGGAGTTGATAATCCAAAATAGACTAATTCTTTGTAGTTATTGAACTCGGGCTCAAGGATTCTCAAATCTCCAATCCAGACATTCAAATACTTATCCGGATTCCAAGGTTTTTTACCTCCTAAAGTATCATTTGTAAGACGGAATAAATTGTATAATAAACTATCATTAACCCAATCTAAAATTTCCTGGTCTTGACCTTGTCCATAAGCTAAAATGCCACCAAAATATTCTATATCTGTCTGCGTTCTTGTTATCCCTGTTGTAGGATTTCCTTCGGGGTCGATTTCAGCAAGCACAAACTCGATCTTGGTATCAGCAACAATATTATGAAATACAGGTCGAGTATTTGTGGTATCAGAATTTGTTCTTCTATAACAATGATTTAAAATTTCAATCTGATTTTGAATTACAGAATCGGGAATGTTCTCTGAGTCATTATTGTAAACTATGTGAAATACAACGGGAATAACATATATGCTATCTGAAGATTTTGTATTGCGTTGATTAGAAATATTTTTTTCAATATTCTGCATTAATTTATTTGATAATTCCAAAAATCCTGGTTTTTTATTATCAAGATGTTGCATTAAATCATAACTGCCACAACCTAAGGTAATATTTGTTGTTGTTTGCTTATTTTGTTTACTCTGCAAAACTAAACCTTGTGCTTGACTTTGCAGCATTAATATTGTAAGAATGATAGTTAATACTCCTTTTGTTTTCATGATTTTATTTCTTTATTTACAAATGTACAAAATAATATTTATCAAAATGTATTTAGTGTCCTTAAAAAAAACTCCTTCTCACTCGAATTTAGAAAAATAATACCAATTTGATATCGAAACGACCGAAATATATTCTAAATATTTTAGAATTATAACATATCATTTATTTCATCCATGTCAAAATATTCGGGGTCAAATTCATCTCCTAACCAGTCCTTATACTCTTTATACTGTTCATGGTCTGGCTGCTTAAGTATTTCGAGCAAATCTTCATATCCCCATATTCCACCACAATCTTCGGGAGGACAATTTCGTTTACCAGCAATACATCTTGGCATTTGCAATTTAGTATCAGGAAGCAATATTTTCTCAAGTATTATATTATGTTCCCAACCATCGCCAAAATCATATTCGTATGTAATTTTATCTTTTTCTACTTGCAGTATTTCATCCAACTTTACAGTCTCTGAATCTATTGTATCATCAATTTCTAAGTCTTCTGGTGCATACTCTTCAAAACCATCAGAAAACGAATGAAGGTGCGAATTTGTCCAACCCATTGCTGCTTGAATAATATTGTGAAAATCGTTTAAGGATATATCTGAATCTACTAAAACTCTTCTCCATATTTTAGGTTTAACCCCTTTTAATGCTATCTGAATTTGATATGTTTTCTTTGCCATACTATTCCCTTTAAAATTTAGTTAATATATTATTTCGATAGTTTTTTCTACAATTACTTACAATTTAATTATCAAACAGATAACATAAAAACACAAAACTTTTTTATTGTCATATTTTCATTTTAATACTAGACTTTCTTTTTTCAAATGTACAAAATTTTTAAATATCGAAAACTTTTTTTGGTTTTATTTTACTGATATTTGTAGATATTCAACGCAGCAAAGCTAAATCCGAGCGGGCAGAACAAATGCAAATCCGAGCGGGCAGAGCAAAAGATTACAAATTCGAGTGAACGGAGGAATTTAGTAAGCAGTAAATAGGACAGAAAACCGGTAGTTTCGGCTCAGCTCAACCACCTTGGGGGATTAAGGAGGCAGAAATGAGATTTGATTTTTTGCTGGCAATGTAAAGTCGAAATTTCTCACTGCACTCGGATAGCAAATTACCCAATCATAAGTATCTGCTGGTAATGGAATATCCATAATATCGAAATGAATGTCTGCTAGAGGTAAGACAATGTCGCCAGTTTTGTAATCAAGATTATCTGCTTTTCTAAACTTTTTATAAAACAGTAAAATAAAATATTGAATAACAAGCCTAACAATTTTTTTACAAAAATGTTTAAGTTAGTTTACCATTCCCACTCACATAACGACTTATGAAACAAAGGTGGTTGAGCAGTCCGATACTGACAGATGTCCCGAATCCCCTTCCAACACAAAATAATTATACTTTCCCTGCAACCACAAAACTCAATTTATCAGAATTAAAGAATTTTTTAGCTGTATGCATAAGTATTTCGGGAGTAATATTATTTATAGTATCAATTTGTTTGGTAATATAGCTCAAATCTCTTTGTTGAGAATGAAGTTTTTCAAAAACCATCGAACAAGGAATAACGCCATCCACAGAAGATAATATTTCGCCAATCATATAACTTTTTACAGCTTCAAGTTCATCTTCGGATATTGTTTTTTTCGATAGCATGTCCATTTCATAATAAATCTCATCTATTGCTTTTTTAGTAACATCAACGCCGACCTCTGAAATAATTTTTAACAATACTTTATCGCCCGTTTCGCGGATAACAGAGCCAATTCCATAAGTAAACCCTTTGTCCTCTCTAATGTTTTTCATTAATTTGGAACCAAAATATCCTCCAAAAACCATGTTTAAGACATTTAAGACCAAACCTTCTTCAGTGGTAGGTTTACCCAAATCCAAACCAGCACATAATCCCGATTGCACGGCATCTTTAAATTCATAAATACGAAGTTTTTGCATTTTGCCAGAAACTGTTGACAGATTTAAGTGTTCTGAAAAAGATGTTTTTTCAGAACCTTTTTTCCCTTTTTTGAAGTTCTTGACCAATACATCAATCATATCCAAAGTATAATCGCCCGAAATTATCAAATCACAATTGTTTAATCTATAGTAATCCCGAACAAACTTTTTAATCTTTGGATATTCTATATTTTTTGCGTCATCAGGATTTAAGATATAACCTAATGGATGTTGCGAACCAAAAATTTCGTGGTCAAGGCCTTTCATTGCAACATATTGAGTTTTCATGAGATTGTTTTTTATTGCTTCATAATATTTTTTTTGAAGAATTTCAAATTCATCTTTCGGCAAATCAGGATTATTTATAAAATCGAGAAATGTGTCAATTACATCCTTATAATATTTAGAGGGTACAAACAAACGAAGGCCAGCGGTTTCTGGACTTATAAAACTTTCAATATAACTTCCGTGATAATCAAAAAACTCTGAGATCTCATCTGGGTTTTTACCTTTTGGAGCTTCTTTTATCAGGCTATTTGCAAAAACTGCCTGCAAAGCTGTACTTTGAAACAAAACACCAGCATTAAAAATAATATCTAACTTAATAACGGGTGCATTTTTAGAGTAAAACCCAAAAACTTTATTTCCATTATCGGCAATATACTCAACAGGTTTTTGATAATCTACATGATTTATCTTTGATATTTTGGGTATGATAGTTCTATCAATCATTTTTCTTATTTTTTGATTTATAATAAATGCACGAAAGATTGTTGTCTCTAAAAATTTTGTTTGCAACTTCGACTATTTTTTCGTGAGTAACTTGCTGATATTTAGTTTCAATTTCGTTAATCATTTCAGCCTTTCCTAATGCTTCGAAATAAGCTAATTCCATAGCAATGTTTAGATGATGAATTCTTGCAAACAACATTGCACTAATAGCTCTATTTTTGACTTTTTGCAGGTCTCTATTCGAAAACTTACCACGAATAATTTTATTTAATTGCTCTTTAATTTTAGTTTCGGCAAATTTAAAATCTGTTTCGGGATACAATTTTCCATTTATCATAAATAATCCAGGAAAGACAGCTCCTTGGATATATGCATCTAATTGTGAAAATAATTTATCTCCTTTTATAAGATTTTTATTAAACATTGATGATTTTCCATTCGATAATAAATCCGAAATTAAATCACTTGCAAAATAATCATCACTAAGCCGTTCGGACATGTGATAGGCCATATAAATAGCATCTGCTGTAACATCTCTTTCAAGAATTAGTTCTCTTTTTTGAGTTTGCTGAGGCTCTATTGGGATTTCTTTATTTCTCACATTTCTGCGTAGGATATTTCCGAACCACTTTTCTGTAAGTTTTAAGATATTTTCGGGTTCGACATTACCTGCAACAACTAAAATTGCATTATTTGGAGCATAATGATTATAGAAAAAATCTTTAACTTCTTGCATACTTGCATCAGTAATATGGCTAATTTCTTTTCCTATAGTTGACCATTTATATGGGTGCACTTTATATGCAAGCGGTCGTAAATGGAGCGACACATCGCCATAAGGCTGATTCAAATATCTTTGACGAAACTCTTCGGAAACAACATTTTTTTGTACATCCAAACTTTTTTGTGAAAAAGCCAATTCAAGCATTCGATCAGACTCTAAATAAAACGCAGTTTCGATATTTTGCAGTGGAATTGTGATATAGTAATTTGTAATATCGTTGCTTGTAAAAGCGTTGTTTTCACCGCCAGCACGTTGCAAAACAGCATCAAATTCAGGAATATTAACGGACCCACCAAACATAAGATGTTCAAACAAGTGAGCAAATCCAGTTCTATTTTCATCTTCATTTACTGCTCCAACATTATATAGTGTATTAACAGACACCAAAGGCGTTGATTTATCCTGATAAACCAGCAATCGTAATCCATTTTTTAGAACAAATCTATCAAATTTTATCATAAGTAATTTTTAAGCCTACAAAGTTAATAAAACAAATTTAACCTGAATTATGGATTGTAAAACAATAAAGTATAACCAAGAGACACAAGCTATTAGCTAAGGGATTATTCAACAATAAATTTTGCGTCTCGAAAAACAACAAAATATCTGCATCAATTCAGCACACTTTATTGTTTGATAATCCCTTATAACTGGCGTTTAATATAATTTATCAGTAATAGGACTTAAATCACACACAAAAAATGGCAATTTTGTTATTTTTGATGCAACCCTTACTGTTTATATTGGGTTTTACAAATAGTGTTAAAAAAATATTCTGTTATGAAAAAAGTTTTACTTAGTATTATTACTATTTTATGTGTGTCTGGATTATTTGCTCAAAGCAGTTATGAAAGATCTTATGAGCAAGCTTCCGAAGGCGTTTATGATGTTAGTTTTGATTTAAATTATTGGGATTTACAAGAAACCACAATTGATGGTAATACCTATCAAATAATTGACATTGGAGTATCTACCACTACCGACAAACTTGGTTGGGCAGCACTTCCATTTATTAGTGCATCGGTACAATTACCTAAATTAAAAAATGTGGATTTTGAAGTAATTTATACTGATTATACTGATTACCCATTGGATTACCCCTTATTACCTTCGAGAGGAGTTATTTACAGAAATCAAGATCCCTCAGAGATCCCATATTCAATTGACCCTGCATCTATTATAGATGAGTTTTATCCTGCAAACATTGCAAAAATCGAAGATCCATTTATTTTTAGAGATGTTCGTGGAACTACAGTTAGAGTATCTCCATTTCAGTATAATTCTGCTACAAATACACTTAGAGTTTACACTAAAATACAAGTAAGACTTACAGAAAACAACGAGATGCCTACAAATCCACTTTTGTCGGATCATATTAATAAAATTGTTGAAGTTGAAGGAATTTACAAAGACATGTTTATAAATTATGACACAGGTGCCAAACCAAGTGCTAATTTAACAATGAGCGAATATGGTGATATTTTAGTTATTACAACTTCTGCTTATGAAAGCACTATGGCACCCTATATTGCATGGAAAAAAGAAAAAGGCTATAATGTTAGTACTACTGTGGTTGCAACCGGAACAAATGTTGCAACAACAATACAAACCGCATATAATAATAATCCTAACCTAATGTTTGTACAATTGGTTGGAGATTGGGCTGATATTAAATCACCTACACTTTTGAGCGATGGTGTACAATGCCCAACCGACCCACACACAGGCTGTGTTTCCGGTTCTGATGATTACATTGATATTTCAGTAGGAAGATTTTCGTGTACAAATACTACCGAATTAACAACACAAATCAATAAAGCAATCGATTACGAAAAAAACCCTGATATGACAGCAGGCTGGAGAGAAACATTTATTGGAGTTGCATCAAATGAAGGGGGGAATCCCGGTCAAGGAGATGATGGAGAGATTGACTATACACACATCCAAAGGATTTTTACTAGCAGATTAGATTCATTTACTTACAACACACACAAGCAAAATTATGCTCCTTCTGCATCAGCAGCCACATTGCACAGCCATATCAATGCCGGAGCCTCAACAATAGCTTACTGTGGTCATGGCTCAGAAACAACATTTGTTACTACAGGATATAGCAATACCAATATTAATAATTTAACAAACGGAAATAAATTACCCTTTATAGTTTCTGTTGCCTGTGTAAATGGTGCATTCCATACTCAGACATCATGTTTTGCTGAAACTTGGCTTCGAAAATCGGGAGGTGGTGCAGTAGTTACTTGGATGTCAACAATTAATCAGCCTTGGGATCCTCCACAAAGAGGACAAGATTACTTTTATGATATTTTAGTAGGCGGATTTAATTATGACACAGATGGGATAAGTAATACAACAGGATATAATACAAGCGAACAACGTACCCATTGGGGAGCAATAGTAGTAAATGCTGCTGTTTTAATGCTTAAAGAAAGTTCAACAAGTTCTGATATCGAAACTATCAAAACATGGACAACATTTGGCGATGCCTCTTTGCAGCTTCGAACAGAACAACCAAACACATTAACTCTATCAAATACAAATCCTGAAGTTGGAGCACCTTTTACAGGAACAGCATATATTGATGGTACTCCGACAGAAAATGTATTAATATGTATTTCAGCAGATGATAATTATTATTCTGGTTTAACAAATAGTTCTGGAGCATACTCAATTTCTCATAGTCTAACAGTTGGAGAGGCTTTATTGGTTGCAACAGCTTTTAACTCAACTTCAGTTTATGAATCAACAACAGTTACTGAAGATAACCCATGTTTCCCTGTAAACAATCTTGTTGGAACTTCTACAGGTAGCAGCGTTACACTTACTTGGGAATTACCTACCGAAGGAAATGTAACAGGGTATAATATTTATCGTGAAGGCACACTGCAAACAACAATAGGAGCAACAAATCTTACATATACTCAAAACAGTGTTACAAACGGAACCTATGAATATTGTGTAAAACCAATATTTGACGGTAACGAATGCTACAATGAAGCATGTGTAACTGTAATTGTTAATGATGGCAGCAATAGTAATTGTGAAGCTCCTATAAATCTTTCGATTAACGAAGTTAATTCAACAACACATACATTAACTTGGACAGAGCCAGCAGGAACAAACAATATTTTTGATGATATTGAAGGTCATACAGCATTTACAATAAACTCTACTGGCGATGTTCCCTGGACATTCATTGATGGAGACGATCAAACAACTTATTCGATTGCAGATTATACATTTACTAATCAAGGCTCAAAAATGGCAACAATTGTTTTTGATCCTAACTTAGTAACAAATAACAACAATGGTACACCATTAACAGAAACTACGGATGGAGATCCATTTGATGCGTATTCAGGGAATCAATTCTTTGCTACTTTCAATGCTGCAAACTCCACACAAACTAACGATTGGATAATAAGCCCAGAACTTGTATTTGCCGCAGAGTTTAATTTCTCGTTTCAAGCTCGCAGTGGACACAAATCGGCTTACCCCGAGTCCTTTGTAGTAAAATATTCAACTACCACAAATGTCGAAAGTGCATTTACCAATACTCTTGAAACAGTAACATCTGCACCATTTGCTTGGACACAATATTCATATCAAGTTCCAGCAAATGCTAAATATGTTGCTATCAACTGTACTTCAGATAATCAATATTATTTTTGTGTTGACGATATTTATATTGGCGACGGAGCAATGCCAAGTGCAACATTAACTGGTTATAATATCTATTGTGATGGAAGTTTCTTAACAAATACAGATCTATTAACATATACAAATTTAGATGCTGACGAAGACTATCATGAGTATTGTATTGAAGCCGTTTATGCTGACAACTGTATTTCACCTCAAGTATGTGAAACAATTGGAGGTTCATTAGTTACTTATGAAATTGAAGCGACTGCTGGAGCTAACGGTTCTATCTCACCAATAGGTGTAACAACAGTAAACGAAGGCGACAATCAAACATATACAATTACACCGGCAGATTGCTATGAAGTAGCGAATGTACTAGTTAATGGCTCAAGTGTAGGTGCTGTAGAAACATATACATTTAATAACCTAACTGCAAACCATACAATATCTGCCAGTTTTAGTCAAATATCCTATTCTGTAACTACCAATCCTGGTACTGGTGGTAATATTACAGCTGCAAGTTCAGTAAATTGTGGAGAAAACTTCACTTTTACAGTAAACGCCGATGTTTGTTACGAGATTGAAACAGTGTCAGTAAATGGAGTACCTGTTACTCTTAGCGGAAACTCTTATACTGTTAATAATGTTACTGACGATCTTACAATAGAAGCAACATTTACAGCACTAGAATACATTGTTACAACAAATGCAGAAACTGGAGGCTCAATTACGGTTAACTCTACTGTTAATTGTGGTGAAAATCTTACTTTTACCGTTAATGCTGATGTGTGCAATGAAATTACAACAGTTACTGTGAACGGAACACCTGTTACACTTACTGGAAACTCTTATACTGTAAATAATGTTATCGAAAACATCACAATCAATGCTTCATTCAATATTATAAACTACACTGTAACTACAAATGCAGGTGCTGGAGGCAGCATTGATGTAGCAAACAATGTTAATTGTGGAGAAGACCTCGTTATTACGTTTATTCCAGATGCTTGCTACGAAATAGTAAGTGCTGACATTAATGGAACTCCAATTACTGTTACTGAAAACTCCTATACAGTAAATAATGTAACAGAAAACATCACGATTAATGCGACTTATACTATTGCAGACAACTTTACAATTACAACTAATGCTGCAACAGGAGGTAATATTTCTACTTCTGATAATGAAGTCGAATGTGGTGATGATGTTTCATTTACAGTTACACCTTATGTTTGCTACGAAATAGGAATTGTTACAGTTAATGGAACTCCTGTTACTCTTATTGGTGGTAGTTACACAATAACAAATATTACAACAGAGATTATCATAGCTGCAACATTCGATCAAATTATGTACGAAGTTACAACTAATGCTGGAACTGGTGGAACGATTAATGGTGCTGGAACGCAAATAGCTTGTGGTGAGAATCTCACTTTTACTGTTGATGCCGATGAGTGCTACCAAGTAGAAACTATAACACTAAACGGAAACTCATTACCAATAACAGGTGAAGTTTATTCTATCAATAACATTTCAGGAAACATGACAATTGAGGCCACATTTAATCTGCGTAGCTACACAATTACGGCTAATGCTGGAACTGGTGGAAGTATAAATCCTCAAGGTGATATTATAGTTGATTGCGGAACAAATCAAAATTTCACAGTTACTCCAAATGATAATTACATTATCCTTGATGTTATGGTTAATGGAGCAAGTGTTGGTGCTGTATCAAATTATGAGTTTACAAATTTAACTAATAATGCAGCTATTATTGCGACATTCCAATACTCAACAGACATTGCTGACAACATTAAATCAGACATTTGTGTTTTTCCAAATCCTGCTGACAATTTGATAAGTCTCAAACTTAATTACAGTGAAACAAAAGCAGAAACTTTAAACATTCTTACAATTGATGGGAAAATTGCAAAATCTTGTAATATTAATTCAGATAAAACAGAAGTTGATATTAGTGATCTTTTGCCAGGGATTTATTTTATTAACATAAACTCTGATAAAGAATCATTAAAAGTCATTAAATTGATAAAATTATAAACATATAAATATTTTAATTTTAAACTGCCTATTTAAGAAAGTAGGCAGTTTTTTTTTATCTTAGTGCCAAAATAATAAAGATATGAAATACAAATTTTCCTTTTTAGTTTTCGTGTTCGTTTTAATAATAACACCTAAAGCCTTTTGTTGTACTAATTTCTTAGTAACGAAAGGTGCCTCATCAGACGGTTCAACGATGATAACTTACGCTGCTGACTCACATATTAGATATGGCGAATTGTACTGGTTACCTGCGGGAGTATGGGAAGAGGGAACAATGGTAACACTTTACGACAGAGGTACTGCAAAACCTTTAGCCCAAATTCCTCAAGCTCCAATTACACATCAGGTTATTGGATTTATGAATGAACACCAAGTATCAATTGGTGAAACTACTTTTGGTGGGAGAAGCGAACTTATGGATAGTCTTGCAATTGTGGATTACGGAAGTCTGATGTTTTTAGCTTTGCAAAGATCAACAAGTGCTCGCCAAGCTATTAATGTAATGTTTGAACTTGTTTCAGAATACGGATATGCAAGCTCTGGAGAAACTTTTTCGATAGCTGATAAAAATGAAGTTTGGATAATGGAAATAGTTAACAAAGGTTGCGAACCAGTCTGGGATAAAAAACAAAAGAAATATATTAATAAAAATAAAGGTGCAGTTTGGGTCGCAATTCGCATCCCTGATGGTTATGTTTCGGCTCATGCAAATCACTCTCGAATTACAAACTTTAAACTTAGTGATAAAAAAACTTCGATTAGCACATCAGAAATTGACAAAATTTATAATCCAGAAGTTGAAATAATATATTCTGATGATGTAATTTCTTTTGCAAGAGAAAAAGGCTACTTTGATGGCAAAGATGCTGATTTTTCATTTGCCGAAGCTTATGCTCCAATAAATTACGGAGCAGCACGCTTTTGCGAATTAAGAGTTTGGGCAATGTTTAATGAAGTAAATGACGATATGCAGCAATATTGGGAAAGTGCATGTGGCAATGACCTTAACACGAGAATGCCACTTTATATCAAACCAAACCGCAAACTTACACCTCAAGATCTTTTTGCTTTTAAACGAAACTATATGCAAGGAACCGAGCTTGATATGAGTAAAGATGCAGGTGCTGGACCTTTTGGATTACCATATCGTTGGAGACCGCTAACTTGGGAACACGACAGCACAACTTATCTTAACGAAAGAGTAACTGTTACCCAGCAAACAGGTTTTTCATTTATTTCGCAAATGCGCTCGTGGTTGCCCGATCCAATTGGTGGCGTTTTTTGGTTTGGTGTTGATGATGCTGGCTCTTGTGTATATGTGCCATTTTATTGCGGAATTACAAAAACCCCACTTAAATGGTCAGAAGGATATGGAGACATACTAACATATAAAGATGATGCTGCTTTTTGGGTTTTCAATAGAGTTGCTCATTTTAAATATTTATTTTACAATAGAGTAATGGTTGATATCAAAGAACATCAATCAAAACTCGAAGACCAATTCACAACTTACCAACCAGCAATTGATAAAGCAGCAATAGAATTATACGCAAAAGACCCAAATCTTGCTAAAGAATTTTTAACTGACTACTCATGCAATATGGCAGATTATGTTGTAGAATATTGGAGAGAATTGGGTAATTTTTTATTAGTAAAATATCTTGACGGCAACGTAAAGCACGAGATAGATGGCGAGTTTGAACGCAATCCTTGGGGATATCCAAAATCACCAATGTGGCCTGGATATTCAGATGAATGGAAGTCAACAGTTATTGAAAAAACTGGAGAACAGTTTAAAATGGAATAAACGTTTTTATACTTAATTTTTATAACATTTTGAAAATCAATTGTTTTACTCCTCACTCTAAAGAGAGCCATTGATTTTCCCCTCTCTATATAGTATAAGGAGCAAATGAGAAAAATTAAATTCAAATTTGAGTATAAAAACGAATAAACATATTAATAAATTAACTTTACAGTTACATAAAACAATACTATGAAAATAACTATTTTATGCGAAAACCAAATAAGTCATAGAGGAGCGAAAGTTTGCTTAGCCGAATGGGGTTTTTCTGCTTATATCCAAACAAATGGAACAAATATACTCCTTGATACAGGTCACACAGGGATTTACAAACATAATGCAGAGCAATTAGATATCAATCTTCAAGATGTCCATTTTGTAGTTTTATCGCATCATCATTGGGATCATGTTGGAGGGTTACAACACCATAATTTCAAAAACAAAAAGAAATTGGTTATACATCCTGCATTAATCGACAAGTTAGCATCTAATGAATTTGCGAAAATAAAATCTGATTTTGAAATTATCACTTCTTATAAGCCACTTGAAATAGCAAATGGAGTTTATTTCCTTGGTGAAATTCCGAGAAAAAACGAGTTTGAAAAAGGAATGTACAAAGACGACAAAATGCTTGACGATACTGCAATTGCAATCAAATCAAAAAAAGGAGTAATCGTTATTACAGGCTGTTCTCACGCTGGGATATGCAATATTTGTGAATATGCAAAAGAGATAACCAATCAAAATTTATATGCCGTTATTGGCGGATTTCATTTGTTTGAAAATGATAAACAAGCTATAAATGGCACAATCGAATATTTTCAAGCAGAAAAGCCAGAGTACCTCTACCCTATGCACTGTATTGATTTTCCTACATTATCAAAATTTCATATAATATTCGGGATACAAAAACTATCAACGGGGGATATTATAGAATTTATAGCAATTTAATCACAAAACACCGCATAAAACATTATCGTTTTAAATCTATTTGCCTAATGCCAGTTTTTTTTAAATACACAGTCAATAGTATGGACTCTTATACACATTAGTGCAATAAACAAAATCTAAAACTAGCATAATCTCATTCTGCGTGTTGAAAAGCAGTTATGACACCACTTAAATAATTATGGTGTAGTCATTCTTAAATTGGTATTACTCAAAATCAAGATTTAGCTGATCACGAAGATTTTTAACTTCGGGATTTTGTTTTATCATATCTTCTAATTTTTCCTGATCTGATTTAAAAGTTTTCTCTTGCTCAGTAGTGCCAACTTTGTAGCTTAATTCAAATTCGCTATTATTTAATTCTGTTTTCAAAAACTTTAAGGTATCCATCAATTCCGCCTCTAATTTTGCTTTGATTTGATTATTCTCCACAGTTATCGAGTATTGATTGTCAGCGTCTTTTACAGGAGCATGAGTTTTAAGAAATGAGTTTAATCGAGGATCAGCACTTTTTGATTCAGCATATTTTTCCCAAACATACTTAAGTTTCTCTTCATCATAATCATCGGTACCAAGATGCTCATAATTAATTATTGGTTCACCGCTACTGTCTGTTTCAATTATTTTCTCGGTGGACTTAGCAATATCTTTTATTGAGACGCCTATATATGAAGGCTTATTTTCGGAAACAGATTTTTGCTCAGTAGCTCTTTCTGATTGCGTATTTGCTGCTTTTATATTTTCAAGCTCCTCTCCCACTGGCTTTTCTGCCACAGGCTCAACTGGAACTGACATTTGAGTTGTTGTATCCTCGCTTGTTACTGTTTTTTGTGAAACGGCTTTTTCTTTAACAACAGGTTTTACCTCAAATTTATGCTCAGGTTTCACTTCAGATTTCTGCTCAGTTTTTTTATTTTCAACAGGCTTTTCTGCCTCAATATTATTTATCAATGCCTCGTTCTCAATATTACAAATACTTAGAAGAGCCAACTCAACCAGTAATCTCTTATTTTGACTTGCCTTATAATTCAAATCAGCATTATTAGCAATGCCAATAGCCTGAAATAAAAAAGAAACCGAGCATTTTTGAGCATGCTCTAAATATTTTTCTTTAATCTTTTTTCCAACTTCAAGTAGTTCAACGGTTCCTGGGTCTTTACAAATTAGCAAATCTCTAAAATGCGATGCTAACCCAGTTATAAAATAATTTGCCTCAAAACCTTTTCTAATCACATCGTCAAAAATCAACAAACTTTGAGAGTAATTTGCAGTAATAAAAGCATTTGTAATATCAAAATATATCTCATAATCAAGAACATTCAGATTTTTAATGGTGCTTTGATAAGTAATATCCTTTCCACTAAAACTAACTATTTGGTCGAATATTGACAAAGCGTCTCGCATTGCACCGTCGGCCTTTTGAGCTATTATTTGCAAAGCGTCGTGTTCAGCACTAATATTTTCTTTTTGAGCAACAAACTCAAGTCTATCTCTAATATCATCAACACCAATTCTATTAAAATCAAAAATCTGACATCTCGAAAGAATTGTTGGTATAATTTTATGTTTTTCGGTAGTTGCAAGAATAAACACAACATGTTTTGGAGGTTCTTCAAGAGTTTTTAAAAAGGCATTAAAAGCTGCACTTGAGAGCATGTGAACCTCATCAATAATATAAACCGAATAAGACCCAAGTTGTGGAGGTATGCGTACTTGGTCGATAAGATTTCGAATATCATCAACAGAATTATTTGATGCAGCATCAAGCTCGTGAATATTTAGCGAACGTAATTTGTTAAATGCAACACACGACTCGCATTCGTTACACGCCTCAAACTCTGAGTTTACATTGCTACAATTTATAGTTTTAGCAAATATCCGTGCACAAGTAGTTTTACCAACTCCACGCGGACCACAAAACAAATAGGCCTGTGCAAGCTGATTTGTCTTTATTGAGTTCTTTAAAGTTTTGGTAATAGAATCCTGTCCAACAACCGAAACAAAATTGTCGGGGCGGTATTTTCGAGCCGATACAATAAAATCATCCATCTTACTTACTTATTTTTTACAAAAATAACAAAACGCTTTTAGTGGTAAAACTTTTGTTGCATATTGTTGATAAAAACATTAGGCAAACATGTTTCACAGCATTATTTATGATTTTTAAGCATGAATAATGCACAATTTTTGATTAAAAAAGATAAAAAAAAACTTTATTCAGATAATTTTCACAAGATTATAAAAAACCCATTAACGAACACCAAGCAAGCACTTAATCAAGTTAATATTAAAAACACTGTCAATAAAAAGTTCTACTAAAAGGCTTATAAACACTAAAAAACTTTAAAAATTAAAAAAATATTACTCAGTTTTTTAATAATTCGATTAAATAGATTAAATTTGCAGCCTCAAAAAAGGAACTTAATTTAAGTAAAGATGGCAAAAAAGAAGAAAAACACTCCGGGAGATGATGGGTTTAAGTCTGTGGAATCAGCACTGAGCCGTGCAGAAAATTTCATTGAAACTAATCAAAAAGCCTTTATATATGGTTTAGCTGCAATTCTAATTATAGTATTATTAGTAATCAGCTATTTTAAATTTATTCGTGAACCTCGTACCCAAGAAGCTTGGGCAGAATCGTATAAGGCCGAGTTTTATTTTGAGCAAGATTCTTTTAATCTTGCCTTAAATGGTGATGGTGCGTATCTTGGTTTTAATGACATTATAGATGATTATGGCAGGACTCCAATGGGAAATGCTGCTAAATACTATGCTGGCGTTTGTTATATGCGTACAGGCGATTTCGAAGCTGCAATAGACAATCTTAAACGTTTTAAAAGCAAAGACCCAATGGTAGGTGCAATGGCAGTTAATCTAATTGGTGATGCCTATATGGAACTTGGCGAGATAGACAAAGCATTGAAAAACTATCTTGATGCAGCTAAACGTGCCGATAATGAATTCCTTAGCCCAATATTTCTTATGAAAGCTGGACAAACCTATGAATTAATGGAGAATTATCAGGAAGCTTTAAATATTTATAAACGTATTGAAACCGATTATTTTGAAACTCCTCAGCAACGAGAAGCCGAAAAATACATCAAACGTTGTGAAATGAAACTTTAATAAAAATACTTTTTTACATAATAGGGGCTTCAAAGCCCCATTTTTTTATAAGGATATGGCAAGCGAACTAAAAAACTTATCGATTTACTCCGAAACAGGAATTGCAAAACAAACAGCAAATACCAATTTTAAAATCGGAATTGCAGTTTCTGAATGGAATCAAGGAATAACCGCTAACTTAGCAGAAGCTGCAATAGACACATTGAAAAAATATGGATTTACCGATCAAAATATTTTATTAAAATCAGTACCAGGCAGCTTTGAACTTGCTCAGGCAGCTCAATATATGATTAAAATTGCGAAAGTAGATGCCGTTATTTGCCTAGGATGTGTTATACAAGGCGAAACTCGTCATTTCGATTATGTATGCTCGGGAATTACGCAAGGAATAATGAACGTAAACTTAGAAACAGGAGTGCCTGTGGCTTTTGGAATATTAACAACCGACAATCGACAACAAGCTCTTGACCGTGCTGGCGGTAAACATGGAAATAAAGGTATCGAAGCCACAGTTGCAGCACTTAAAATGCTTCAAATTAAAAACGATTTAACTAAAAGTGCAAAAATATAAAATCATAATCCTGCTATCGGCAATTTTTATGTTTTTCTCATGCGTTTCAGAAAAAAAATGGGAAAAAGCACGAATCGTTTTTTATGATGACTTTGAAAAAGAATTGTTTGTTAAAGTCAGTAAACATTCATATTATAACTTTATTAAAGCGAAAGAAAAATTAAACTCAAAAACCGAGATACTAATACCTGAAGAAATTAAACTTGTCGAAGCAGCAAACTTCACATATATGAGATTGCATTTTGATGAAGAAACTTATGGAATGGAGTCGTATAGTTTTGGGCACAGTCTCGGAGGACACTCAATAATGTTGGCAGAAACAAAATATCAGGCAAAAACTTGCGCCTGCAAAACTAGTGGTTCATACTTTAAAGGCTATTTTCTCGTTTATAATGACAGTATTCTTAAAATTAAAACCGATAATAAAGACAATGTATATAATAGAGCAAAACTGTATGATTTCGTTGAAAGACAACATGGATACGACTTTCCTCAAGCCATTAATACGATTGCTGACATTATATATTATTTAGAAAATATCAACAATTAACATTTGCAATCTCTTGATATACAGGCACATAAAATCTCAATAAAAAAAATTGTTAATAATGTTAAAAAGTACAATATGCCATTTTACAATAATTGCTTTAATTAATGTAAATTTGGGCTCAAATTAAAACAAAGGAAAAATGGGTAAAATCATTACATTAGCTAATCAGAAAGGTGGAGTTGGAAAAACAACAACAGCAATTAATCTAGCTGCAAGTCTTGCTGTTTTGGAAAAAAAAGTATTAGTAGTGGATGCGGATCCTCAGGCAAATGCAACTTCGGGACTAGGATTTGATGTTAGAAATATCAGAACAGGATTGTACGAAACACTTATTCGGGACGAAGATCCAGAGAATGTTATTTTAAGTTCAAGCATGGAAAACCTAGACTTGCTACCCAGTCATATAGATTTAGTTGGTGCAGAAATAGAAATGCTTGATTTACCAAACAGAGAGAAGGTACTAAAATATGTACTCGAAAAAGTTAGAGACAAATATGATTTTATCCTAATAGACTGTTCGCCCTCTTTAGGACTGATTGTTATAAACGCACTTACTGCTTCTGACTCAGTGTTGATACCTGTACAATGCGAATATTTTGCTCTCGAAGGACTTGGTAAACTACTAAATACAATACGCATAGTGCAAGGACACCTAAATCCAGAATTAGACATCGAAGGATTTGTAATGACTATGTACGATTCTCGTTTACGCCTCTCCGACCAGATATTGGACGAAGTAAAAAAACATTTCGATACTATGGTTTTCCAAACAGTAATACATCGTAACGTTAAACTTGGCGAAGCTCCTAGCTTTGGACAAACAATTTTCGATTATGATGTAGCCTCCAAAGGAGCAGAAAATTATCTAAACCTTGCACGCGAATTCCTGCAAAGAAATAATATGACTAAAATTAACGAAGAAGAAAAAGTAATAAAATAATATGGCTAAGAAAAATGCTTTGGGAAGAGGTCTAGATGCCCTTATAGACACCAATTCTGGATATGGTAACGACAGACAACGTGAGGCAAATGAAATTCAAATAGATCTAATAGAGTCAAACCCGTTTCAACCTAGGTCTAGTTTTGATGAAGAAACTTTACAAGAGCTTGCAGATTCAATAAAAGAACTTGGTGTAATTCAACCAATTACAGTTAGATACATCGAATCGGGGAAATTTCAACTTATTTCGGGTGAACGTAGATTACGTGCATCAAAACTTGCTGGACTTAAAAAGATTCCTGCTTATGTAAGAATTGCAGATGATCAGGGTATGTTAGAAATGGCTTTAGTGGAGAATATCCAACGCGAAGATCTTAACGCAATCGAAGTGGCAATAAGCTATCAACGCCTAATGGAAGAGTGTAAATTAACGCAAGAAGCTCTAAGTCAGCGAATTGGAAAAAAACGCTCAACAATTTCTAATTACACACGTCTTCTTAATCTCCCAGCCAAAGTGCAATTGGGAATAAAGGAAGAAAAAATCTCAATGGGACATGCACGAGCATTAATCTCAATTAAAGAAGAAGAAACTCAATTGATGATTTATGACCAAATATTAAAATACGATTTCTCGGTAAGAAGAGTTGAAGATATAATCAGAGAGCTTAACAATGAAACCAAAAATAAGGTAGAAACAGCAAAAAAGACTGTTCCAGCAACTGCCGAAGATTATGAACAACTGCAAAAACATCTTTCAAACTTTTTTGCTACAGACATTGCATTAAAACGTAATGCAAAAGGTAGCGGAAAAATTACAATACCCTTCAAAAATGATGGAGAATTAGAAAGAATAATTGCAATTCTTGATAAACTAAATACATAGGATTTGAAAATAAGCTCAAAAATAGTCATTATCCTAACAATATTAACATTTGTTTGGCAAACATGTCCGGCACAAAAAGTAAAAAAAGAACCGGAGCGAGTTCACTCGCCCCGAAAAGCAACAATATACTCCGCTATTTTGCCAGGTCTTGGACAGTTCTACAATAAAAAATACTGGAAAATACCAATTGTCTATGCAGGTATGGGTACTTTTACATATTTAGCACTACAAAACCAACAAGAATTTAACCGATACAAAACCGCTTTATTGCAACGATTAGACGGACAAGAAGACGAATTTACAATAAATGGTTCGCAAATATACAATGACCAAGCAATACTAAACTACATGGACAATTATCGCAAAAATAGAGACCTTTGCATAATCGGGACAGTAGTTTTTTATGCTATTCAAATTGTTGATGCAAATGTTGATGCCAATTTATTTGATTTTGATATTACTGATGACCTTAGTTTAAAGATTTTACCTCAACCAATAAATAATTTTTACACTCGAACGCCAATGCTCGGTATTGGTTGTACAATTAAATTCTAAATATGAAAAAGTATATCATTATAATTCTGCTTATAAATGTAATCGCAAATACAAATATTATTGCCGATAATGATTCAATTGTAATGCGTAAAAATGATGGATACGCTATGTGCGACCATCTCGACAGCGTTTTAATGGACTGGTTTTATTATACTGGGAGAGACACAATAAATTTTTTAAAACCCGAAGACCGATTTAACTTTAACACAGATATTTCTGATTCAATTTTTGAAATTCGAGTGAACAATCTGGTTACCCCAATAGATGTTGCTTACAACAAAAATGTACAAAGATATCTCGACCGCTACATAAAAAATGGACGTTGGATAGCCCCAAAATTTTTAGGATTATCGCATCAATACTTCCCAATGTTTGAAGAAAAACTCGATTCCTACAATATCCCGTTAGAACTAAAATATCTTGCAATTATCGAATCCGCTCTTAATCCTCTTGCTAAATCTCGAGCTGGTGCAACAGGTTTATGGCAATTTATGTATAAAACTGGTAAAGGAATGGGCTTAGAAATAAACTCTTATATTGACGAACGTAGCGACCCCGAAAAATCAACAGATGCAGCTTGCAGATATTTAAAAAGCCTCTACGAAACCTACAATAGCTGGACACTCGCACTTGCAGCTTATAATGCAGGTCCTGGAACAATAAATAACGCAATAAAACGATCGGGTGGAAAAACAAATTATTGGGAATTATATCCATATCTTCCAAACGAAACCCGAAATTATGTGCCTGGTTTTATTGCAATCGTATATCTGTTTAATTACGCAGATGAACATAATTTCAAGCCCGAATATATTCCATTTTACGAAGATGTTGATACAGTAATGGTAAAAAAACAATTACATTTTGCTCAACTTGATTCAGTTTTAGGAATTGATATTGGTCAAACACGAGAGCTAAATCCACAATACAAACTCGACATTATCCCTGCCAAAGTAAAAGAATATCCACTGCGTATTCGAAGACAATACATCAGTAAATTTATGGAATTAGAAGATTCTATTTACAATTTTATGGATACTGTCTTTTTTAGACCTGAAAAATACAATTACACTCCTGACGAAAAATATATTGATTATGCCCCCATTGCAACACAACCCGAAGGTACTGTTGAACTCCTTTATACAGTAAAATCTGGTGATGCGGTTGGACTTATTGCCTCGTGGTATGGTGTCGAAACTGCAAATTTAAGAGCATGGAATGGAATTTCGGGCAATATGATAAGAGTTGGACAAAAACTTAAAGTTTATATTCCCGAAGCACTCGCATCAAAATACAAAATCGTGGACTCTCAGAGTTTTGACGAAAAACAACGAACAATAGGAATAAATCCCGATACCAACAAACCAAAAGAAGAACCAATCGACCCGAATTATGAATATTACACAGTAAAATCTGGTGATAGCCCGTATGGGATTTCGCTTAAATATGATGGTATCTCATCCGATGATATATTAAAACTTAATGGAATTACTAATCCTTCGAGTTTGCGAATAGGACAAAAACTAAAAATCAGAAAAAAAACGTAATAAATTTTCATTATGAAAAACATTGCAGTAATAGCAGGAGGCTACACGTCCGAAAGAAACATAAGCTTAAAGTCAGGAAATCAAATACTCAACAACTTAGACAAAAACCTTTACAATTCTTATCTTGTTGAAGTGCGTAAAGATGGATTTTATTGCAAATCAGATAACAATGAGTATAAAGTTGATCTTAATGATTTTTCGTGCATCATCAATAATAAAACAATAAAATTTGATTTTGCTTATATAAGTTTGCATGGCTCTCCAGGCGAAGATGGAAAAGTTCAATCTATGCTTGATATTATTAACATCCCCTACTCTGCTTCAGGGCCAATATCATCGGCAATAACTTTCGACAAATTCGTTTGTAAAAAAGTACTTGCTAACACACATATTACTCAAGCAAAATCTGTAATAATAAAAAATGATGAGCCTTTCTCAGTTGATGAAATTTGCGATTATCTTGGACTTCCTTGCTTTGTTAAACCAAATACTGCTGGCTCAAGTTATGGAGTTACAAAAGTTTATGACAAAGATAAGTTAATTGATGCTGTAAATATAGCAAAAACAGAAGATACGATAGTTATCATCGAAGAATTTATTTCTGGTATTGAAGTCTCATGCGGAGTTTTAAAAACTTCTAAAAACTCTTATGTTTTACCTGTAACCGAAATTGACACAAAAAACGATTACTTTGATACAGAAGCCAAATACGACCCTAAGCTTACCGATGAAATAACCCCAGCTCGCATATCTGCCGAAGAAACTAAAATTGTGCAAGAAAACTCTTCGTTTATTTATGACCTATTAAACTGTAAAGGAATTGTTCGAATCGACTTTATAATAAAAAACAAAATTCCATATTTTTTAGAAGCAAACTCTATTCCCGGAATGAGTGCCGAAAGTATTGTGCCAAAACAAATACAAACAATTGGCAAAACCCTTACAGAAATTTTAACAGAAATAATTGAAGATAGTTTTTAGACTTTTAATCATCCAAGCTTGAAAAACAATCAATTTTGTAGTATTGGTTTTGTGGTTTAGTAATCTTTACTGACGTTTACATTGCCTTCAATTTACTTGCAGAATTAGGATTTAATTTTTAGTCGGCAATGTAAAGTCTGAATTTATTGCTGCACTCGGATTGCAAATAAATCCGAGTGAGCAGTTGGAATAATTTACTTTGTTAGCACCATTTTCTTAGATTCAATTGTTTTGCCATCTGCTACAAGATAATACGTGTAATGTCCTGCACTTAAATCGTGTGCATATACAATTAACTCGCCAAAACCACGATCATTTATCTTAACCTGCTTTAAAATATTACCAAGATTATCTATAAATATAATTTTTGCCGATGCAATATTGTCTGGGATAAGAAAACTAATAGTTGTTTGTTCTTTAAATGGATTTGGATGGTTTTGATTAAGCACTATCGCTTTTGTGTTTTCGAGGCTTACTTCTTGCTGAAAGCTGGGATTATTTATATATTTTGTAATCTAATGATTTTAGTCTAAATTATTATTAATTGAAATCAACTTTTTCAGTATAAAGATTTCCATTATCATCAACGAGAATACGGTAATAATTTTCGCCGTTGTTTGTTTTTAATATTATTCCTGATGCATTTGTCGTAACTGCTATATCTCCGTTTGCAACTTCAAGTCCAGCTATGGGGTTTTTAGTTCCAATGCCTACAAAGTCCTGATTATTGTCTCTGAGAGTTGTACCACCACCACCAAAATCTCTCCAATGCAACACACCGTCATCATCAACGACCACACATTTTGTAAGATTTTCGTTATGGATATTTGGTAAATCTCTAAGGCGAGCGTTTCCGTTTACATCTATTTTTTGAGTTGGATGTTGTGTTCCAATACCAACATTGCCAGGATTTACTGTAACTCCAGCAAAATCATGTTCAAGCCCAACAATACGCATACGCTCTTCTCCAATTCCATCATTATTAACATCAAGAGGTTGCGTATGAAAAGTAATATCCTTTGCAGTTGCTTGTATTGAAAAATTATCTCTGTCAATGCTCTCGCCATTTGCCCTGCTAAAAACATTACCAATAGGTTTATCGGCTCTCCACATACGCCAGAATGTGTTTAAGCCATTGAGGGTATTTGTTTTAAAAACCTCACCAGTATTATCATTTGTTCCATCAATATGCAAGAGGGAAACGGGGTTGTTAAAATCCTGTCCGATAGCGACAAGCCCACTATTACCCATAATACGCATTCGTTGAATAGACCCACCAGTATTACAAATCATATCTCCCTCACTGGCCTGAAGCGAAAAATGTGAACTGCCAGCCGCAACATACAATCGGGCTTTCTCTGTAGAATTATTGTAATTATTACCTGTGAACATTTGCCACATATTATCTTGATTTGATGGACCATCGGTACGTATCATGTGTCCTGGTTCAAATGCCGGACTGTTTGACAAATAATGAGCATTTACATGCAAAGCTGCTCTGGGAGGATTTGAATTTGTCCAACCAGGAATAAACCCACCAAACATTTGTTTGTGTCCTATTCCTATGGAACGAATGTTATTAGTACCCAATAAGTTCCAATTAGTGGCTCCATAAGCATTCCAAGTATTACCACCAGTGTTCCACTGTGAGAAAACGCTGCCACTAAAAAGCAGCATCATAACGAGTATTAGATTTAATTTTTTCATAGCTTTTAAGTTTTAATTGTTAATACTTAATTTAATATTGAATTGTCCTTTATCTTCGAACACACCACTTAAAATATAGATACCTCCTTTCAGTTTTTTATTGGTGAATATATAATTATAATCATCTTGCTTAAATTTATATTCTTTGTTTTCAGATAATTGATTACCTTTTAAATCGTATAGCTTGTAATAAATAATTTCTCGATTATTTGTGTTGATTTCTGTTTGTTTATCAAATGGATTTGGATATACCTCAAAAACCTGATTTCTGATAACATCCTCAACACTAACCAGATCGCAATTATAAGCTGTGCTATCGGCATTAAAGTAGGAACGAACAAAATTTGGACAGTTCCATGCTGTATTATTTGTAATAGTTAATGCATTTGGCATC
>JAQVOR010000031.1 GCA_028702535.1 Bacteroidales bacterium | reverse complement strand
CCAGATTACGCCAAAAACATTAAACATTAAATGTGCCATTGCTGCACGTTTTGCAGATTTATTTGCAATCATTGCTGCCATATTAGCAGTTATAGTTGTTCCAATATTTTCGCCCAAAATCATTGCAGCAGCCATATCAAAACTAATCCAACCACTGTAGCACATAACCAATGTCAACGCCATAGTCGCACTCGATGATTGAATAACAACTGTAAGTGATGTACCAATAAATAAAAATATTAAAATACTTAAAAACCCTAAATCGGTATAAGACTGTAAAAAATTGAGTATTTCGGGATTACTGTTAATGTCTGGAACACTAGCTTTAAGCAAATCGAGACCAATAAATAATAAGCCAAAGCCCATAATTACTTCACCCCACGATTTTCGGATACTTTTTTTAGAAAACACCAGCGGAAAACCAATACCTATTAAAGGTAAAGCCAATGCGGAGATTTTTACTTTAAAACCTAATAATGAAATTATCCATGCAGTAACAGTAGTACCAATGTTAGCACCCATAATTACCCCAATTGATTCTGTAAGGGATAATAATCCGGCATTAACGAAACTAACAACCATAACAGTAGTGGCCGACGACGACTGAATAATAGCAGTAATCATTACTCCTGTAAGAACACCAAAAACTCTGTTTGATGTCATTGCAGCAAGAATTTTACGCAAATTGTGACCTGCTACTTTCTGTAGAGCTTCGCTCATAAGTTTCATCCCAAAAAGAAACAAAACCAAGGCTCCAATAAGCGTTAAGAAATCTAGTATCCCATATTCCATATCAACAAAATATCAGTTGCAAGTTTAGCATCTTTAAATTTGATATGTTAAGTTTCAATGTTAAGTTATTGTGAAATAAAAGATTGAATGAGAAAGTAAAAAACAACTAGGTTTCCCTCACTTTGGCATTATATCAAGTTCTATTCACCATCATGGCTGCTAATTATTTCTTCTTTTTTATATTTAATAGCTTCGGCAATATTAATAAGATGGTCTCCAAGAATTTCACAAATTGTAATAATATCAATATAAATGACACTCGAATCGTAAGTGTATTTTTTGTTTTTTAGATTAAGACTATTTTGTTTTTTAATTTGTGTACGAAAATCGTCAATTTGGTTTTCTATTTCCATTATTTCTGAGATATCGACCTTATCATATGCCATATCCAATAACATATCAAAAGTTAGATCAAAGTTTTTATCTAATAAATCGAACATTTGAAAAATATCATCTTTTTGCTCAGCAGTAAACGATAGTTTTTTCTTGTATTTTCGGTTTAAAGCCCTAGAGAGGTTATAGCTACAATCTGCCAACGATTCAATATTGTCGCTTATTTTAAGCAAAGTTCTAACCCTTCTTGCACCATCAATACTAAGTTCACCTTCGGAAACACTTGTTAAATAATTGGCAATTTCTGCCTCAAGATCATCCATTATTTGTTCGTTTTTTGCAATTTTTTCGATAAGTTTTTTAAACTTTTTTTCGTCTGTTTCTACAAAAAGTTTCCTTACTTGATTAAACATTTTTAATGATTTCATTCCATACTCGCCAATTTCTTTTCTTGCTTGTAAAAGAGATAATTCTGAAGTTGAAAGCATTCCTGTCTGAATAAACTTCAAACCAAATTCCTCCTCCTCATCTTTTTTCTGTCTTACAAGAAAGCAAACGAATTTTTCGATATATTTAATAAACCAAATTTGCAAAAGGACATTCGTGATATTAAAAACGGTATGAAAAATAGATAATGCAACTGGAACAGCTATTACATTAGTATAAGGAGAAAAACCTTCTAAACTTTCGGTTAAACTTGCCGTAACAGACAAAATAGGTTTAAACAATATTAGCACCCAAATAGTACCAATAACATTAAATATTAAGTGAGCTGCGGCGGCTCTTTTTGCCGATGTATTTGCAATAAGAGAGGCCAATATTGCGGTTACAGTAGTTCCGATATTTTGCCCAAGTATCATTGCCGCCGCCATTTCGAACCCAATCCAGCCATTATAACACATTACCAAAGTTAATGCAAGGGTCGCTGATGATGATTGGATAGCGATAGTAAGTAAAGCCCCAATGCCAAGGAAAACCAATATGCTAAGAAATCCCATATCGGTATAAGATTGTAAGAAAGTCAAAATCTGGGGATTTGTACTTATATCAGGAACAGAATCTTTAAGCATATCAAGTCCTAGAAACAACAATGCAAATCCCATTATTACTTCGCCCCAAGCTTTAAATTTACTTCTCTTTGAAAAGATTAAAGGAAACCCGATTCCAATCATCGGTAATGCCAGAATACTAATTTTAACTTTAAATCCTATTAGTGATATAATCCATGCCGTAACAGTAGTACCAACGTTTGCCCCCATAATCACACTAATTGACTCGGTTAGTGTCATTAAACCAGCATTCACAAAACTAATAACCATAACTGTTGTTGCCGAAGACGACTGAATAATTGCCGTTATTGCGACTCCAGTCATTACCCCAAAAAAACGAGTTGAGGTCATTGCTGATAAAATTTTGCGTAAATTATGACCTGCCACTTTCTGCAAAGCTTCACTCATAAGTTTCATTCCAAACAGGAACAAAACCAAGGCTCCCAGCAAAGTTAAAAAGTCAATAATTCCGTATTCCATTAAGTAAGATATTTAATTCTACAAAAAAACACTTTTAATTAGAATTTGCAAAAAAAATAACATAAAAACATTAATACAAATTTTAGTTTTAATTTTTATTGTGTTATTATACTATTAATCTTACTTTTGCAAGCTTAAATAAGAATTATGTGGCATAAAATAGCAGGAATAATTTTACGTAACAGAATTGCTTTACTCATTGCAGTAGCTATAATTACTGCGTTTATGGCATGGCAGGCAACAAAGATAGAAATGGACTATCATTATGCCAACATGTTGTCAGAAAAAGACCAAGTTTATACCGATAAAATTAAATTTCAAGAAATTTTTGGCGATGAGGCAAGTGGTATCGTAATTGGTTTTACAGACAAAGATTTATTTAATTATGACAAATTTTTGGAGTTTCAAGAGCTATGTAATAAACTTGAAAAGATAGAAAATGTAGCATCTGTGTTAACTGTTTCAAAGGCAGTTAACATTCGTCAAATTACAATTGTTGATGAAAATGGAAATAAAAAACGAGAGTTTGAATTTTATCCTATATTCCCAGAAACGATTTCATCTAAGGCAGAACTTGATAGTATAAAAGACGTTTTCTTTTCTTTACCTTTTTACGAAGGCATGCTTTATAATTCGAGCAAAGACGTGTTCTTGATGAGCGTTGGTTTAAATAAAGAAATACTCAACAGTAAAGCTCGAATACCCGTTGTGCTCGAAGTAGAAAGGGTGCTCAATGAGTATGCAGCTCAAGAAAATATTGACATACACATCTCTGGCTTACCATTTATAAGAACAAAAATGATGGATCTTATTAAATCAGAAATTGTTTTATTTATCATTCTTGCAGTTTTAATAGTAATAATAATATTATATTTATTTTTTAGATCTTTTAAAGTTATTGGCGTAGCCATGATTGTTGTTGGCGTAAGTGTTACCTGGGCACTCGGACTAATGGGTATATTAGGCTTTAAAATCACAGTTTTGACGGGAATGATCCCGCCTTTACTAATTGTAATAGGAATTCCAAACACTATATTCTTACTCAATAAATATCATACTGAGACTGTTGCACATGGGAACAAAATACTTGCTTTACAAAGAGTAATTTCTCGAATAGGAAGTGCTGTTTTTCTAAGCAACTTAACAACTGCTGCAGGTTTTGGCACGTTTACAATCACTAATACTTCGTTACTAGTACATTTTGGAATTATTGCCTCATCTGGTATTCTTTTTGCTTTTATTTCGGCACTTATAATTATTCCATCGGTATTTAGTTTTTTACAACCACCCTCAAATAAATACACCAAGCATCTTAAAGGAAAACTAATAGTAAATGTAATAAGCGTATTAAACCACATAGTAACTAAACATAGGCCTAAAGTTTATATTACAGTTGCAGTTATTGTTATTGTTGCTGCTTATGGTGTAACTCGCATTGAAAGAACGGGATATATTATGGATGATGTACCCGAAAGTGCCGCACTTGCAATTGACCTAAAATATCTTGAAAAACACTTTAAGGGTGTTAGTCCTCTAGAAATTGCAATTCAATCAAAAGATTCATTGCAAGGTACACAAATGGTTTATCAAATACAAAAGATAGATTCACTACAACAAAAACTTAGTGCATATAGTGAATTATCACGTTCTTTATCGGTATCAGATGCAGTAAAATTCTTATATCAAGCATACAGTAAAGGCAAAGAAGAAAACTACTGCCTTCCTCCCAATCCCAAAACTTATGAAACAATATTATCGCGACTACCCAAAGGAGGTAATCAGAGTATTGTAAAATCCTTTATTGACAGCACTTTTACAATCACTAGACTTAGTTTAAACATAGCAGATATAGGTACAAACCGAATGCAAAAACTGTTGCCTAAAATAAAGCAAGATATTTACGAAATTTTTCCTCAAGACAAATACAATATAATTATTACAGGCTCTACAATAGTTTATTTTACTGGGACAACATATTTGATAAACAATTTATTTATTAGTTTATCACTTGCATTACTTATAATAACTTTACTAATGTATGCCTTACAAAGATCAACAAAAATGGTTCTGATTGCATTAGTGCCAAACATAATCCCCATGCTTATAACCGCTGCTCTTATGGGATATTTCGGTATTCCCATCAAACCCTCAACTATTTTAATTTTTAGTATAGCTTTAGGAATTTCGGTTGATGGAACTATACATTTTCTCACAAAATATCGTCAAGAATACTTACACAACAATTGCGATATCGGAACTTCTGTTCGCAAAGCGATGCAAGAAACTGGAACAAGTATGATGTACACTTCGGCGGTACTTTTCTTTGGCTTCTTGATTTTTACTGCATCAAGTTTTGGTGGAACAAAGGCTTTAGGACTCTTAATCTCCGTAACCCTCTTAATAGCAATGATTTGCAACCTAGTCGTACTTCCAACAATGCTATTGTCTCTTGAGAATAAACTAAATAAAAAGGCCTTTAAAGAGCCATTATTACAAATATATGATGAAGAAGACGAATTAGACCTTGATGAACTTAAAATAAAATAATAATATGAAAACAATTGTTTCAAGACACTCTTTCAAACGAAAAATACTTGTTACAGGAGGTGCTGGGTTTATCGCAAGCTCACTAGCAGAAAAACTCGCTCAAGATCCCGACAACCTAATAATTATAATAGACAACCTATCAACAGGAAGTTTTAATAAAATTTCTTGCCAAACTGAAAACTTACGGTTTATAAAAGGAGATGTAAACGATTACAAAGAGATACTTGAAGTAATGTTATCCTTTCAATTTAATTATGTTTTTCATTATGCCGCTTTAGTAGGAGTACAGCGAACTCAAGAAAATCCTGTTAGCGTTTTAAAAGATATCAGAGGTATTGAGAATATTTGTAGAATTAGTAAAAATACTGGAGTTCAAAGAGTTTTTTATGCATCCTCATCAGAAGTTTATGGGGAGCCTGTTGAGTTTCCACAAAATGCACATACTACTCCATTAAATTCTAGATTACCTTATGCCATTGTTAAAAATCTTGGCGAAGCATATTTACGTTCATATTCTAAAGAATATAATTTAGATTTTACAATATTTAGATTCTTTAATACTTATGGACCAAAACAAAGTAAGGATTTCGTAATTAGTAAATTCTTAATAGCTGCTCTTAGAAATGAAGACATTACTATTTATGGTGAAGGACAACAAACCAGAACTTTTTGCTATATCGATGATAATATTGAAGCGACAACAAAAATTGCATATAGCGATTTGTTTATCAATGATGTAGTTAATATAGGCAACTCAGTAGAGACCTCAATTATAGATCTTGCAGATCTTATTATAAAGAAAACTAATTCGAAATCAAAAATTATACATTTATCGCCATTAGAAGACGGAGATATGACAAGGCGACTCCCTGACAACTCAGAAATGATACAAATAATAAATAAACCTCTTATGAGTTTAGAAAAAGGATTAGAAAGAATATTAGAAAAGGGTTTGTTTGAACTTAATGATTTTTAATAATATGCAAGACAGCAAAACGCTCATAGAACGCTTCAATAAGGATTTATCTGAACTCGATTTCGGCAAAACACCAAAAAACTTGTACGATCCTATCTATTATTCGATAAACGTAGGTGGAAAAAGAATTCGTCCCTTACTTTGTTTAATGGCTTGTGAACTTTTTGACGGAATATATGAAGACTGCATTTCTGCAGCTTTGGGCATTGAAATATTCCATAATTTTACACTCTTGCATGACGATATGATGGACAAAGCTCTTGTTCGCAGAGGGAAACCCGTTGTACATGTAAAATGGGACGAAAACATCGCTCTACTAAGCGGAGACGCAATGTCAGTAATTGCATATAAATATATCTGTAAATCAAAAAATAATTTGCGTGATATTTTAGAGGTTTTCTCAAAAACAGCCTTAGAAATATGTGAAGGACAACAATACGACATGAATTTTGAAACCACTACAAATGTAAGCGAAGAGCAATATCTGAAAATGATAAAATTAAAAACTGCTGTATTATTGGCAGCAAGTCTTAAGATTGGTGCTATTACAGCAAATACAACTAAAAAAAACACAGAATATATATCCAGTTTTGGCGAAAACCTCGGCATGGCATTTCAATTACAAGACGACCTTCTTGATACCTTTGGAAACCCCGAAATATTTGGAAAAGAAATCGGGGGAGATATAATTGCTAATAAAAAAACATATCTATTAATTAAAGCATTAGAATTAGCAAGCAAAGAACAAAAACAAAAACTTAATTATTGGTTGTCAAACAAAGATTTTAACCCAAAAGAAAAGATTGAGGACATCATATATATATATAAAGAATTAAATGTACATAAACATTCTGAAAATCTTATGAACAAATACTTTGAAACTGCTTTTGATAGTTTTGATAAATTAGAAGTCGCATATTCAAAAAAAGAGGTTTTATATAATTATGCTCATTCTTTAAAACAACGAGATTTCTAAACATTTGAAAGCCAAATCGAATCTTATTATAAGTGTTTTAAAAAATATGGATCTGTGTAATTATATAATTTTATGTTAAAATAACAATAATATGTCCTTTGTTGTTTTGTTTTGTAAATAAAGTTTCTAATTTTGTTTGAAAATAATTTTAGTTTTATAATAATGAGTCAGACTATAGGTGAAATTGTGCAGGTAATCGGACCTGTAATTGACGTGAGTTTTGAAAAGTCAGGAACAGAGATTCCTCAAATTTACAATGCACTTGAGATTAAAAAAGAAGACGGCAGTACTCTTATAGTTGAGTGCCAACAGCATATTGGCGAACACACGATTCGTACAATTGCAATGGATTCAACAGACGGATTAAGTCGCGGAATGAAAGTATATGATACTAAAATTCCAATTAAAATGCCAATTGGCGACCAAGTTAAAGGTCGATTAATGAACGTTGTTGGAGACACAATCGACGGCATGCCTCAATTATCAAAAGAGGGCGGTTATCCTATTCATCAACAGCCACCAAAATTTAAAGACCTTAGCACAGAAATCGAAGTTCTTTATACAGGTATCAAAGTTATCGACTTAATTGAGCCATACTCAAAAGGTGGTAAAATTGGTTTATTTGGTGGAGCTGGTGTTGGAAAAACAGTTTTAATTCAAGAGCTTATTAATAATATTGCTATTGGATACGAAGGATTATCTGTTTTTGCTGGTGTTGGAGAACGTACTCGTGAAGGAAATGACCTTTTACGTGAAATGATAGAAGCAGATATTGTAAAATACGGAGACGAATTTAAAGAAAGCATGGAAAATGGTTCGTGGGATTTGGATAAAGTAAATCTTAAAGAACTCGAAAGTTCAAAACTATCAATGGTATTTGGACAAATGAACGAACCTCCTGGAGCTCGTGCACGTGTAGCATTATCAGGCCTAACAATTGCTGAAAGTTTCCGCGATGGTGTTAGTAAAACTAGCGGTAGAGATATACTTTTCTTTGTTGATAATATTTTCCGTTTTACTCAAGCAGGCTCAGAAGTTTCGGCACTTCTCGGACGTATGCCTTCAGCGGTAGGTTATCAGCCTACATTAGCAACCGAAATGGGCGAAATGCAAGAAAGAATTACATCTACAAAAACAGGATCAATTACATCTGTACAGGCGGTTTATGTGCCTGCTGATGACCTTACCGACCCTGCTCCTGCTACAACCTTCTCGCACTTGGATGCTACAACAGTTTTAAGCCGTAAAATTGCTGGATTAGGAATTTATCCTGCGGTTGATCCATTGGACTCTTCTTCAAGAATATTATCTGCCGAAGTTGTTGGAGATGATCATTATAACACAGCACAAAAAGTTATCAATATTTTACAAAGATACACCGAACTCCAAGATATTATTGCTATTCTCGGTATGGACGAACTTTCTGATGAAGATAAATTAATTGTTCATCGTGCAAGAAGAGTACAACGTTTCTTGTCGCAACCTTTCCATGTCGCTGAAGCATTTACTGGATTAAAAGGAGTTTTGGTTAAAATTGAAGATACAATAAAAGGATTTAACATGATTTTGGATGGAGAAGTTGACCATCTGCCCGAATCTGCATTTAACCTTGTAGGTACAATAGAAGATGCTATCAAAAAAGGAGAAGAAATTCTTGCTAAATCAAAACAATTATGAGAGTCGAAATAATAACACCTGAAAAAAGCCTATTTGTTGGAGAAACCACTATGATACGTGTACCTGGAACTAAAGGCTCTTTTCAAATACTTAACAACCACGCGCCTATCGTCTCAACACTCGAAAAAGGTATTATTACCATTCGAAAACCAGACGATCAGGAAATTACATTTAATATTAATAGCGGATTAGTTGAGTGTAAAAAAAATAAAATTATCATTCTTGTTGAATAATTCGATCTTTTCTTAAACCTTTTAAAGACTTTTCGGTCTAAGTAACTTAATCATATTTTCATAAATTAATGAAACATTTATTTATTTTAAGTTTAGCGATACTATTTTTTAATTTTAGTTTCGCTCAAAATCCTCAAGGTGGAAAGCATAGTAATAATAATGCAACTGATGGAGTAATCTCTGGCTATGTACTCGAAAAAAGCAATGGGACTCCTATTGAATTTGCGAATATAGTAATATATAGTAAAAAAGATTCGAGCATAGTAAATGGTGGTATCACAAACAAAAATGGCTATTTCAAAATAGATAAAATCAGATACGGAAAATTCTATGTTGAAGTAAATTTTATCGGATATGGCAAACATACTATTCCCGAAATACTTATCAGACCCGATAGTAAAGAATTAAACCTTGGTAAGATTCTCCTTGCTATCAATGCCGAAATGCTAAATGAAATTAATATTGAAGCAAACGTAAATCAAGTTGATTATCGTCTTGACAGAAAAGTAGTAAATGTAAATCAAGATATAATTTCTGCTGGTGCCAGTGCGGTGGAAGTTTTAGAAAACGTACCTTCAATCGAAACAGATATGGACGGTAATGTAAGCCTTCGAGGAACAGAGAGTTTTCTTGTCCTTGTTGATGGACGACCAAGCCCTATACAAGGTAGCGAGGCTCTGCAACAAATCCCTGCAAACACTATTGAGTCAATAGAAATTATAACAAATCCTTCAGCAAAATATGAGGCAGATGGCGTTGGTGGCATAATAAATGTTGTTTTAAAAAAAGAAAAACGTAAAGGCTACAACGGACAAATATCAGCAAATTATGGTACTTATAACTCGTATGGAACCGATGCTCTCTTTAATTTTAGAACGAATAAAATCAATTTCTTTGTTGGAGGAGAGTATGGTAACAGAATATTTAAAGGTGACGGTATAAGCAATAGCAAATCTTTTCTTAATGGAGATACTAGTTTTAATTTGAATAATATATCCACTAATTATCACAGACGTCAATCGGGTAGTGGTAGAGCTGGTTTGGATATTTATCTAACTGATAGTGAGATTATTACAATTTCGGGACGCTATGGGATTAGTAGATATGGTAGAGGATCCGACACATGGGCAGAATCATTTTACCTTGCAGGAGAGAACCAATATAATCAATACTATTACCTTTCTGAAAACGCTATGTTGGCTCAAAGATCATATTTCTCAGGTGATATTAATTACATGAAAAATTTTAAAAAACCTGGGCACGAACTGCAAATTTATGGTAGTATTTCGGGAGATGCCAAAGACGAAGACAGTCATTACAACGAGTCTGAAACTGATGCAGAAGAAAATCTAGTAGGGAATATAATATCTGAATATCGAAATGTCGAAATAGGTAGTGGTAACACACTTACAGGAAAAGCAGATTATGTTCTCCCTTTATTTACACAAGCAAAATTTGAAACTGGCTATCAAATCAAATATTCAGCTGAAGACAATGATTATCGTTTACAAACATTACAATCAAATGAATGGATAGATGATCCAACTCAAGTAAATCCTTATATATACTCACAAAATATACAATCGGGATATCTAATGTTTTCAAATTTTTGGAATAAACTTGGGTATCAGTTTGGTCTGCGAACAGAATATACTGATAGATTATTTCACCAAACAACAACAGATCAAAAATGGCAATACGACAAATTTGATTTTTTTCCTTCAGTACATTTATCTTACCAGCTACCTGCCGACATGCAGTTATTAGCAAGTTACAGCCGGCGTTTAGAGCGACCTAGAGGCTGGTATCTTGATCCTTTTGTTAAGGTTATAGACCCTAATAATATTCGACAAGGTAACCCAGGTTTGCTACCCGAATATACCAACTCTTTTGATTTGAGTTTTCAAAAGAAATTTGGACCAAATTTTATTTCATTAGAGGGATATGCACGCCAAACTGATAATAAAATAGAACGTATTACAAAAGTTTATGAACCAGATCCAAGCATTTATTTAAACACTTTTGATAATATTGGTAAAGATTTATCAGTAGGAGGAGAATTAATGGCAAACTTAAATCTCACAAGCTGGTACAATCTAAATATAAGCGGAACAGTTTACTATTATGAAATAATATCGGAACAATATAACTCTCAAAACACTATTACTTGGCGCACACATCTAAACAATACATTCCGACTAAAAAAATCGGGAACAAGTATTCAGGCTGGAGCTTTTTACCGTGGCCCATCAATTTCGGCACAAAGTACTCGCGAAGCAATGTGGATGGCAAATATTGGTGTAAGACAAGAGTTTCTTGATCGCAAACTTTCTGTTAGTCTTAATGTACGTAATGTATTTTTAACCATGAAACGAGAATCTATCACAGAAACTGCAAATATCTATTCATACAGCCTAAGACAGCCAAAAATGCCAATGTTTAACATCTCAATTACATATAAAATTAACGATTTTAAGAAAAGAAGCGACAACGGCAAAGACCAAACAATGGAAGGAGCTGATGATAGTATGTAAAATAAGATAAGTCAAGAGCTTAAAAATAATTGCTTATTTTTTTGGTAATTAAATAATCATGCTTATCTTTGCAGCCCGAATGTAGAAAAGTTTTAAAATTTTATAAAATGAAAAAAGATACACATCCTGAAAATTATAGATTAGTGGCATTTAAAGACATGTCTAACGAGAACGTTTTTATCACTAAATCGACAGCTAACACAAAAGAGAATATCGAAATTGACGGCGTTGAATACCCATTATACAAACTTGAGATTTCAAACACATCTCACCCTTTTTATACTGGTAAAATCAAACTTGTTGATACAGCAGGTAGAGTTGATAAATTCCGTAATCGCTATCAAAAACATCTCGACCAAAGAAAAGAAGGTAAAAACTAATTTTCATAATAAGATAAAAAAAAGCTCCATTATACGGAGCTTTTTTTTATCTTTGAATTATACCAATAATATTAAACTATGAATATTATATTATCAGACAAAGGGTTTTATAAACGTTTTTTACCTCTTACTTATACTCGTTCGGTTGCAGATTATAGGGTCGGAATACTTACTATCAAAGAAAAGTGGGAGAAACTTACAGAAGTAGAGCCAGGTATTATTACAGAAAAATATCTCCAAAACAAATATTCTTATTCAATTACTCCAAATTCGATACTTGTACAAGCAAATGTAATTCCCAATCACAACTTTATCGAAGCCCTTAAAAATTTAAAAGATGCGGCACTAACAAAAGATGGTGAAATTATTGCCTATACTCTTACAAGTGAAGATATCGATATTATTCCCGAAAAATATATTGAGTATAAACAAGACTTAATAATTATAAAATCAAATACAGATGTTTTTAGTCTCAACGGTAAGTTGATTCAAGAAGACTACAATACAATTTGTGCTGATAGAAAATCTGCCGAAATATCTTCGACAAATATCGTTTTTGGTAAACACCCAGTTTTTGTTGAAGAAGGCTGTTTTGTTGAATGCTCAACAATAAACACATCTGAAGGTCCTGTTTATATTGGAAAAAACGTTAAAATAATGGAAGGATCACACATTAGAGGGCCATTTGCAATATGCGAAAACTCTGAAATCAAAATGGGTGCAAAAATATATGGCTCTACTACAATAGGGCCAGAATGTAAAGTTGGCGGAGAAATAAACAACTCGGTATTTTTCGCATTTTCAAATAAAGCTCACGATGGGTTTTTGGGCAATGCTGTAATTGGAGAATGGTGTAATATTGGAGCAGACAGCAATAATTCAAATCTTAAAAACAACTATGCTGTTGTTAAACTTTGGGATTACGAAAGCGAAAGATTTAAAAACACTGGACTACAATTTTGCGGTTTAATAATGGGCGATCACTCTAAATGTGGCATCAATACAATGTTTAACACAGGAACAGTAATAGGAGTTTCGGCAAATGTTTTTGGAAGTGGATTTCCTCGTAATTTTGTTCCTTCGTTCTCGTGGGGCGGATATGCCGGATTAAGCGAATATAAACTTAATATAGCATTTGATGTAATGGAAAAAGTAATGATGCGAAGAAATATAAAACTTACTCAAACAGATAAAGACATTTTCGAACATATATTTGAACAAACAGCAGTTTACCGCAAATTTTGAACATTTGCTCAAAATAAATGTTTAAGTATTGCTTATAGACACTTAATATAGTGTATATAAATAAAATCAATATTTGAACCAGAATGTTCTAAAGGCAGATTTCGACTTCGCAGCGGCAAATCAAAATTACAGCTATCGGACATTATGGACAAAAACTAAGTATTGGCACAAGTATTGCCAATACAGATAGAAACATTATTAAACACGCTTAAATGCCATTTTGACAGTAAACTATGGGACAAATAAAAAATAACGATCTATTTAACTTGATACAAGGGAATGATGAACAAGATTCTGGCATGATTCCGATAGTTACAAATATTTTTAACGAAGACGAGAACGATACAATATATCCGAATGAAATTCCGATATTACCTTTAAGAAATACAGTATTATTTCCAGGTGTCGTTATTCCACTTACCATTGGACGCGAAAGCTCTTTTAAACTTATTAGAAGCATTCAGAACGGCACTAAAATATTTGGAGCCGTCTCTCAAAAAGAAGCAGAAATTGAAGATCCAACACCTTCGGATCTTTACAAAATAGGTACTATTGCAGAGATACTCAAAGTTATCGAAATGCCCGATAATACAATATCAGTAATAATACAAGGGAAAAGACGTTTCGCAATCGAAGAAATAACACAAACAGATCCTTTTTACAAAGCTAAAGTTAATTATGTCCCTGAAAATAAGCAACATGAAAATGATAAAAATTTTCAGGCAATTGTATCTTCATTAAAAGATTTATCTTTAAAAATTGTTAAACTTAGTACATCAATTCCTCACGAAGTATCATTTGCAATAAAAAACATCGACAATTCTTTTTTCTTAATCAACTTTATCTGTTCAAATAGTGATATTCCACCTGCTGATAAACAAAAGCTATTAGAAATAGGAGACATTAGTAAAAGAGCTGTCAAGTTGTTAGAATACCTATCAAATCAAGTTCAGATACTTAAATTAAAGAATGACATTCAAATAAAAGTAAAAAAAGAACTTGACAAACAACAAAAAGAATACTTGCTACAACAGCAAATGAAAACCATACAGCAAGAACTTGGAGGAGGACCTGCAGAACAAGAGAAAAAAGAGCTTAAAGAACGTGCATCAAAGAAAAAATGGATAAAAGAAATATCAACACATTTTGATAAAGAACTTAAGAAACTAGATCACTTAAATCCTGCATCGGCAGAGTTTTCGGTTCAAATTAATTATTTACATACCATGCTTGATTTACCATGGAGTGAATACACAAAAGATAATTTTAATTTAAAGAGAGCTAAAAAAATTCTTGATGAAGATCATTATGGTCTCGATAAAGTTAAAGACCGAATATTAGAACACCTAGCAGTATTAAAACTAAAGGGAGACCTCAAATCGCCAATTTTATGTCTTTACGGCCCTCCAGGAGTTGGGAAAACATCCTTAGGAAAAAGTGTTGCCCGAGCTTTAGACAGAAAGTATGTCAGAATGTCACTTGGTGGTGTGCATGATGAATCTGAAATTCGAGGTCATCGTAAAACTTATATTGGAGCAATGCCCGGACGAATACTGCAAAACATTAGAAAAGCAAAATCTTCTAATCCAGTCTTTGTTCTTGATGAAATAGATAAAGTTGGTAGTGATTTTAGAGGAGACCCCTCATCAGCTCTGCTTGAAGTATTAGACCCTGAGCAAAACACAGCTTTTCATGATAATTTTCTCGAAGTAGAATACGACTTATCAAAAGTTATGTTTATTGCTACTGCAAATACGATTTCGACAATAAGCCCTGCACTCCGAGATCGCATGGAACTTATTGACGTGAGCGGTTATATTGTTGAAGAAAAATTGGAAATTGCAAAAAAACACCTTATTCCAAAACAATTTGAAAATCATGGAATCATTAATATTAACATAAAAATTGAAGACAAAGCGATAGTTAAAATTATTGAAGAGTATACTCGCGAATCTGGCGTAAGAGGACTTGATAAAAACATTGCAAAACTTTCGCGGCGAATTGCAAAAAAAATTGGGCTTGAAGAAACCCTTCCCGAAAAGATTGGCGAAGAACAAATATATGAATATTTAGGACTTGCTCAATTTCAAAAAGAAAAGCACATAGACGAAGATATTGCTGGCGTTGTTACCGGACTTGCATGGACGGCAGTTGGAGGTGAAATCCTTTACATTGAAACCAGCCTATCAAAAGGTAAGGGTAATTTAACAATTACAGGTAATTTAGGCGATGTAATGAAAGAATCTGCAACTATTGCTCTCGAATACATTAAATCGCATTCTGATTACCTCGAAATAGACAATAAAATATTTGAATCATGGAATATTCACCTACATGTCCCCGAAGGAGCAATTCCTAAAGACGGACCATCGGCAGGTATTACCATGGCAACAGCATTGGCTTCGGCATACACGCAGCGAAAAATTAAGAAAAACATCGCAATGACAGGCGAAATTACACTAAGAGGAAAAGTATTACCAGTTGGCGGAATTAAAGAAAAAATACTAGCAGCCAAACGTGCAGGCATCAACGAAATAATACTTTCAGAAGAAAACAAAAAAGACATATCAGAAATCAAAGATATTTACATAAAAGGCGTAAAATTCAATTATGTTTCAACAATAAAAGATGTACTTGAAATTGCTCTATTGAAACAAAAAGTAAAAGACGCAAAAAATCTTGATTAATTGTAATTAAATTGAGTGTTACAGTTTTACATTTGTAGGCAAATTAGTGTTTCTTTCTGTTTTCTTACTTGTAAAGCTGTGTTCTATTGCTGAATCAATTCATCATTTATATTTCAAAATTACATTCATTTATTCGCATCTTCGCTTGTTCTTTTTTCTTACTACAAAACAATTTCTTACACAATTTCGTTATTATCCCATAATTGTTATAAATTTGATTGTAATCAATATTGATTATTTTTGCAATAAAACAAGTATTGAAGAAATATATATTAATATTATCTTTTATAGTTACTCAGTTTAGTTTGTTGGCACAGATTGATCCTACTTTAATTAATATCCATAGCCTTAAAATAAAACCAAGCACCGACAGCATTTTTCTCGACTCCTTGAGTGTTGTGCAAAGCAGTCTTATGTTTTACGATAAAAATAATAATCCCATCAAAGGCTTAGATTATATTTTTGATTTTGAAAAATCTGTTCTTATTTTTAGTTCGCTACCCGACATTGACACACTTATAATTTCTTACAAAACCTTTCCAATCAATTTTTTTGAGCCTGTTTTTCTTTTTGATAGATCTAATTTTTTAGTCGGTGCCGAAGATGACCAAGCGAATTATAAATATGTTTTTAATCAGGAAGATTACAAATCGAGTTTTTCGCAAAGCAGTCTTTCACGTAAAGGGAGCATTAGTCGGGGCATTAGTTTTGGAAACGCGCAAGATGTGATTGTCAATAGCAGTTTAAATCTCCAATTAGATGGAAAACTAAACAATGACCTTTTTATTACTGCTGCGATAAGTGACAATAATATTCCTATTCAACCAGATGGCACATCACAGCAATTGCAGGAATTCGACAAAGTATTTATTAAGTTGTACAACGATAACTTTTCTCTTATTGCTGGAGATTTTGAGTTGAAGAAACCACGAGGATATTTTCTTAATTATTACAAAAAGGCACAAGGAGCAGAAATAAAATATAATACAGGTTTTAAAACTAAATCTGAAAAAAATGTTGTGATAAATACTTCGGTAAGTGGAGCCGTTGCCAAAGGAAAGCTACAAAGACAAGAATTAAAGGCTGTAGAGGGGAATCAAGGACCTTATAGACTGACTGGTACGAATAACGAAACATTTATTATAGTGCTTGCAGGTACAGAAAAAGTCTATATAGACGGCATGTTACTAAGGCGTGGAACCGAAAACGATTATGTAATAGATTATAATCTTGGGGAAATTGTTTTTACTTCAAATCAGCCTATTAATAAAGACAAAAGGATAATTGTAGAATTTGAATATTCAGATCGAAATTACACAAGATTTTTGGTAACAACATCTAATGAAATAAAAATTGGCAAAAGTGAATTTTGGCTAAATATTTACGATGAAAGTGATAATAAAAACCAAGCTTTTGATCAAACTTTAACTACCGATGATAGAGCTTTACTTGCTGGTATTGGCGATAATTTGAATATGGCAATTGTGCCAGGTTATGATAGCCTTGAGTTTGAATCTGCCGAAATTAGATATGCTCTTATCGATTCAATTGTTGATGGTGTTTTATATGATTCAATATTTATTTATAGCACAAATCCCGATTTTGCATTTTATCGTATAAGTTTTTCTTTAGTGGGGCCAAATAAAGGGAATTATAAAAAAGGAGTGTCGGCGGCAAACGGAAGAGTTTACGAATGGGTTGCTCCTGTAAATGGCGTACCACAAGGAGATTATATTCCGTTTAAAAAAATAATAACCCCAAAGAAAAATCAGGTCATAAGTTTAGGAGGATTAAGTAAAATTACTGATAAAACAATTCTGAATTTCGAGTTTGCATATAGCAATACCGATGTTAATACTTTTTCTAAACTTGATTCAAAAGATGATAAAGGATATGCTGCCAAAATTGGTGTTGAGCAACAAATTATCAAAACAAAAAACACTCAATTTGGGGCAAATATATCTTATGGATTTATTGAGAGAAATTTCCAAGCAATTGAGAATTTTCGGGAAACAGAATTTACCCGCAATTGGAATCTTGAGTCAATTTATCCCCAAAACAACGAAAATCTTGTAAATGCTGAGCTTTTTCTGTTAAATAAAAAAATTGGAAACTCAAGTATTGGAACTTCTTATATTAATCGTGGAGCAGAATATTCTGGATTGCAAAATAATGCTTCAACTAAACTACGTTTTGGTACGTGGAATATTAGCGGAGTAGCAAGTCTTTTAACATCAGAAAGCAATTTATATAATACTGAATTTTTAAGGCATAGTGTGCTGATTTCTAAGGATTTATGGAAGCTTAATGTTGGGATTAAAGAAATATCCGAACGAAATATATGGAATACAGTACAATCTGACAGTATTACTCTTAATAGTTTTAATTTTAATCAACTAGAAGCTTTTGTTTCAAATTCTGATAGTACAAAAAACAAATATTTTATCAATTACAAATATCGTAGCGATGAGTTGCCAAAGAATAATATGCTTGAAAAATCAACGGTTTCGCAAGATATTAGTGTTGGAACAACTTTGATTTCAAAGTCAAAATCAAGATTGTCAACAGTTTTTAATTATCGCCAATTGCGAGTGATGGACAGCAGTTTGTATCATGGAAATTCGGAAAACAATATGACAGGTAAAGCTGAATATAGTTTTAGACTTTTTAAAGGAGCAATTAGTTCATCTACTTTATATGAGATAGGTTCTGGACTTGAACGTAAAACCGAATTTTCATATATCGAAGTTGCTCCTGGACAAGGAGTTTTTGCGTGGACCGATTATAATGGAAATGGAATTCAAGAATTAGACGAGTTTGAGCTTGCAAATTTTATTGATGAGGCAAGTTTTATTAGAGTATTGATACCTACAACCGATTATATCAAAACATACAGCAATCAATTTAATCAAAGTCTTAAAATTAGCCCCGAAGTAGCGTGGCGTTTTAAAACAGGAATAAGAAAATTTATTAGTCGTTTCTCCGACCAGTTTGCATATAGAATATCACAAAAAAACACATCTTCGGAGCTTCTTGAGTATGCAAATCCTTTTAATACAAATGTGGACGAAACTCAACTTGTAAATCTTAATTCTTCGATACGTAATAGTTTTTCTTTAAATCGTGGAAAGCCCGGTTTTGGCATCGACTATATCATTCAAACCAATAATAGTAAAATTCTATTAGTTTCTGGGTTTGATACTCGAACTAATTTTAATCATAATTTGTTGTTACGTTACAATCAAGGAAAAATTGTTAGTGTCCAAAATAGTTCACAATTGGAAGATAAAACTTATTCTTCAGAATTTTTTACCAATAAAGATTATAATATTGAAATATTGTCAAACGAATCACAATTAAACATTCAACCAAATCTAAACAACAGAATTACGCTAAAATACGAGTATAAAAACAAAAACAATATCGCAGGAGGCGAAATTCTTGACATTCATGATGCAGGTTTAGAATACCGTTTAAGCTCTGTTTCAAAAGGAGCATTAAGTGCTACATTTAATTATATTTATTACGACTATAATGCTGCAACCAATACAGCAATTGCTTATGAAATGCTTCAGGGATTAATGCCAGGTTCTAACCTTACATGGTCTGTCAATTTTCAACGACAACTTGCTAATGGTTTACAAATTAACTTAAATTACAACGCTCGAAAATCACAAGACGCTGAAATTATTCATACTGGTGGAGTTCAATTGAGAGCGTTCTTTTAATGATTTAATTTATTATAATGTTGGCTTACTCGTTCGCTTACTTCGGCTCCGCTCAGAACAAGTCGCTTACTCCAGGTTTTTTTTAACATTAAGGGAGTTAAGGGATTAAGAAAATTAAGGGGAAGGGAAAAAGTGGAGAGCGATGCACTGCGATGTGCTGAGCTTGCCAGCACTGCGATGCACTGCGATGCACTGAGCCTGCCGAAGTGAGCCTGCCGAAGTGAGCGACGCCGAAGTGTGAAGAGGGAAGAGTGAGGTACAACAGCAATTTTATCAAAATACGAATGGTGCATATTGGAATTTTTGTGTTAGATATTTAAACAACAGTAATGGAAGTTTTACAGGACAATCCCAAAAGCAAAAAGTTGACTACAAAGAAGTTTTAAATGAACAAGAGTTTTTAATTTTCTCAAAACTGCGTGAGTGTAGAAAAACTATTGCTGTAAATGAAGCTGTTCCTGCTTATGCAGTCTTTACTGACGAAGAGTTGGCAGGTATTGCCAGATTACCTGTTCTAACAGCAAGTAGCTTAATTTCTATCAAAGGAATTGGAGACAAAAAAGTTGAAAAGTATGGCATTAAGATTATTGAATTACTCCAATCGAAATGAAAAGAGAAAACAATATTATTTCGTTAGTTGCAGATCCAGATAATTTGCGCCTTGCTTTCGGGAAAGCTCGCAAAGCAAAAGAAGGTAAAATTGAGGTGGCAGAATTTAGAAAATCTTTAGATGAAAATCTAATTACAATACGAAATGAATTGCTATCAGGCAATGTTCAGGTTGGGAATTATCATTATTTCACGATTTTCGATCCAAAAGAGCGATTAATATGTGCAGCAAAATTTAGGGAACGTGTAATTCATCATGCACTTATGAATATTTGCCATACAAATTTTGAAAAATATCAAATATTTGATAGTTATGCAAGTCGTATAGGTAAAGGAACTTATGTAGCATTAGATCGTGCCACTATTTTTCAAAAAAAATATAAATGGTTTTTAAAATTAGATGTACGTAAATATTTTGATAGTATTGACCATAATATCTTAAAAAGGATGCTTGCAAAAAGGTTTAAGGGTAAAACATTGATTCGTGTCTTTTATCAAATAATAGATAGTTATAAAACGAAACTCGAAAAAGGTTTACCTATTGGAAATCTTACCAGTCAGTATTTTGCTAATCACTACCTTGGCTTTGCAGATCATTATATCAAAGAAAATCTGCATGCCTTGGCTTATGTTCGATATATGGATGATATGGTAATTTGGTCGGATAATAAAAATTCACTAATAGAAATTGGTAAAAAATTTGAAACATTTATCGAATCGGAATTATCATTAATATTAAAACCATTTTGCTTGAATACCACCGATAAAGGTTTGCCATTTTTGGGTTATGTTTTATTTTCAAATACAATTTTGCTGAACAACAAAAGTAAAAAGCGTTATAAATCAAAATTAAAACAATACACCTACAAACTTTTGAGTTCAGATTGGAACCAAATAGAATATCAAGCACACGTAATGCCTTTGATAGCTTTTGTAAAATATGCAAACACATTTAATTTAAGAACAAAATATAACGAAATATTGAAAATAGGCTAATAGCTAAAGGGGTCGAACCGCGTGAATCGTGGCGGTAGCTGGAACAACAATGCGCAGAATTGCCGGACGGCTAACCGCAACAACAACACTCCAGACAACCGCAACAACAATATTGGCTTCCGCCTTGTCGTCTTCCCCTAGCTTAAAAGAAAGGATGGATTTCCTCTGTTAAACCAGCTATTATCCTGTCCCTGCAAAGGGCAAACATCTCAATAAAAGATTAGTTTTAGTAGGTGTCAAACCGAAAAACCTAATCTTTTTTATTGTAAAGAGCAAAAATTTCAGAACTCCTGATTTTTCATAATTGTTTCTATCGCAATATTATATTTTTCAATAAATAAAAGCATTTGAATTATAAATAAAAGATTTCTCCCCGCTGGTTGGCGGGTTGAAATGACTAGTCGTTTCGATGATTTAAGAATGCTCAAACAAAAAACAAGTCCAAATAATAGGTTGTTTCATTACAATTCTTTAGTAAGTGTTGTGCTAAAAAACTTTACTAATCTTTGGTCTGGCGGTAAACTGAATATCCATTCTGATATATCTTTATAAGTATCTTTACCAGCATAAGGAAATTCTTTTTTCATAAATACTATAATAATCCGGTTGATTTGTTGTTCTTTTCCTTCGCAATCGAGCCGATAAATAGCTTTGTAACTTGGAAAACGAATTGTATCATTTGCTGTTAGCAAAAATGATTGTTCTAATGTGTTAGGGAAAAGCATAAACGCATCTGTTTCGGTAAATAACCATGCCCTCATATAGCAATCCATACTTGGAATTACATTAAAATTTAATTTTGAATCATTTGAATAAAATGGAAGAATTCCGTCAACTTTTACATGAAACATAGGATCAGATTCTGTTTTATATTTTATTACTGTACAATTTATGCTCACATTTGTAACAATCGTATTCTTGTCAATTTCATTCGAAATGTTAATTATTTCAACATTTGAAACAGTTCCTTGCATTTGTGTAAAAACATTACTGCTGAACAGTTCTGAATAGTTGTCACCAACTTCAGCTTTATCCAATGCTGTTTGCACCTGTATATTTTCGGCAATTCCAGCCTTATTCAATGCCTGTTTTTTTGCTTCCTGAATGGCGTTTGCTTTAGATGTACTTATGCAATCGCTATAACCTACTCCATGTATGTTTTTTAATTTTATCTCTTCGCTTTTTTGTGCATATAAACAAAGCTGTCAAATATTATAAAAAAAACTAGCGAACTGATTTTTATAGTCATAATATTGCTATTTAAAATATTTATATTTTATTTTCTAAAAACCGTGTTGTTTACCGCCATTCAAAATTTATGTCGAAAACAACGAACTTAATCATACAAATATACGGTTTTTTAAATTCAACAGCAAAATGCAACTTTTTAATTGATCCACCTCAATTTAAAAACAATCAGACCAGATGTATATTAAATTAATAAATATCAAATAAGTAGTAAAATTAACATCTTAAAATCAACTAATAAATTAGATCTTTCTCTGCCAATACTTGCAACAAATCACAATCTATTTAAAAAAAACGTTTTATTTTCACTTATTTTTGTCATTTTTCAAAACAACATAAACCTTTGATTATCAAACACTTTGCCATTTTTAAACGTTTACAAACGAATGTTAAACGAAAGCAAACACTTAAAAACCGACTAATAATTCTACCTCGCCGCATCTTTGCATCGACAATGATTGACAACATTAAACCAATCGAAATTGAAAATTAACTTAAAATTAAAAATTATGAATTTAAAAAATCAGGTACAACTAATCGGGAATGTGGGAAGCGAACCACTAATCAAAGAATTTAACAGCGGCAGAAAAATGGCTCGCTTTAGTGTAGCGACAGATGATGTGAAAAAGGTAAACGGAAAATTCGTTAAGCACACTCAGTGGTACAATGTTACAGTTTGGAACAAAATTGCAGACATAGTGCAAACTAATATTAATATAGGCACAGAGGTAATTATTCAAGGACGTGTAGTAAATAATGAATTTCGCGATAAACAAGGAACCCTAAGAAAAATATCAGAGATTATTGCGGAAAGTTTGATTTACAGAAATATCAACAGTAGCATTAAAGAGAATATTAACGAGAATAAACGGAGAGCGTAGGGGAATCGGGGTTTCGACTTCGCTCAACCACCTCTTTAGTAATCAAAAAAAACAAAAAGTAAACAATTAAAAATTAATATTATGAATTTAAGTAACAACGTACAATTAATCGGTCATTTGGGTGCAGATCCAATCGTAAAAGAGGTAAACAAAACAAAAGTAGCAAATTTTAGCGTAGCAGTTAATGACTACTACAAACCAAAAGGCTCAGAAGAGTTTGTGGAAAAAACAATGTGGTTCAATGTGATTGCGTGGGACAAATACGCAGAAAAAATTGAGAAAAAATGTGCTAAAGGTACAGAGGTGATAATTAGCGGTAAGTTAGAAAGTAAATCATACACCGACAAAGAAGGCGTAAAAAGATTTGTTACCGAAGTGAGAGTTGTAGAAATTATTTGTAGAACTAAAGCAGCGTAGGGGAAACGGTTCACGGTTATCGGTTCACGGTTCACGGTTCACAGTTCACAGTTAAAAAAACAAAAAGTAAACAATTAAAAATTAATATTATGAATTTAAAAAACAGAGTAATACTTATAGGTGAGGTTGTGGCAGAACCAATATACAGAGAATTTATGACTGGAAAAAGTCTAACAAGATTTTCGGTTAAAACAGTTGATACCTTCAAAAGGGACAAGGAAGTAGTTAAAGAAACCATGTGGCATAATGTTGCGGCATGGAATGAAACATCTGAAACGGCGAAGAAAAAACTTTTTGCCGGCTGCGAGGTTGTAGTTGACGGTCATCTTGTTAACAGGAAATATACTGATAAAACAGGTGTAATTCGTTTTGTTACAGAGGTTGTTGCAGATACGATATTACCGCAAACGGCAGACACTAACAATTATCAAATGGTAAAAAGAGCCTAAATCCAATAAAAAACTCCGTCACAAAAATGTAACGGAGTTTTTTTATTTTTAAAATCGATATGTAAATATATAATTATTAAAATTTATAATCATTTTCTTCTAAGAGGTAATCTGCAACTCTTCTTCTTGCATCTTTCACGTTCACACCTTCGACACAAGCAAGTTCTTTCATAGCCTTATACATTTTATCGGCCATTTCGCCTTCTTCCATCGAGTAAACAGCATCCATTGCATTCTTAGAAACAATTCCAGCGGCATCGAATACAAAAACAGCAAGCATATCTTTATAAATGTCGAGGTTTTGTTTTAGATTATTGTCAGCCAGTTTTTTAATTCTGAGAGCAAGAGATTCGGCAGTATATATTTGTATCATAATATCACTTATATTATTGATAACTTCTTGTTCGTGGAGCATTGTTTTTCCAAATTTCTCAGAAACAGTATGTATAAGTATAAGTGCAGCTTTTTTAAAGTTTCTTATATATCTTAATTTTTGATCAAAAAATGATTCTCCGTCACTTTTATTTTCGCGGCAATTATCCATTTTTTTATATAAATCTTGAGCAACACCTTTCATATCAAAATCTCCTTTCATTCCGCGTTTAATAGCAGTTTCGACTAATAAAAGGCGATTTATTTCGTTTGTTCCTTCAAAGATTCTATTAATTCTAGAGTCGCGATAAGATTTATCTGTATTCATTTCGGCAGAATATCCCATTCCACCATGAATCTGCACAGCCTCATCAACAACAAAATCAAGAACTTCGGAGCCATAGACTTTAAGCAAAGCAGCTTCAACCGCATAGTGCCCAATTGCATCTACAGAAGCAAGTCCTTTATCCATACCACTAGCTTTAAGCTCTGTCATCATATCATCAATATCACTACTAACTCTAAAAATTGATGATTCGAGTGCAAAAGTTCTTATAGCCTGCTCGGCAATTTTATGTTTGATTGCTCCAAAACTGGAAATTAAAACGCCAAACTGTTTTCGTTCGTTAGCATATTTAATAGAATCGCTAGTTGATTTTTTAGATGCTCCAATAACATTAGCACCTAATTTAATACGCCCCATGTGCAAGATATTCAATGCAATACGGAATCCCATACCACCACGACCAATCAGATTTTCGACAGGAACTTTTACGTCATTATAATAAATTTGAGCTGTCGAAGAACCTTTTATTCCCATTTTATGTTCATCTGGTCCAATTACAACACCTTCCATATCATGCTCAACAATAAAAGCACTCAACACTCTGTCCTTTGCAATCTTTGCAAAAACAACATGAGTATTAGCAAATCCGGCATTTGTAATCCACATTTTTTGTCCATTAAGAATATAATGTTTTCCATCTTCGGATAAAATAGCATTACTTTTACCAGAGTTTGCATCCGATCCAGCATTTGGCTCAGTTAAACAATAAGCACCAATAAACTCACCACTAGCAAGTTTGGTAACATATTTTTGTCTTTGTTCTTCGTTACCATAATACATAATTGGCAATGTGCCGATACCTGTGGAGGCCATAAATGCCACAGAAAAAGAGTAACCTGCACCAATGTTTTCAGCAGCTAACATTTGAGTTACAAACGACTGCTCAAATCCACCATATTCTTCAGGTATTGCAATCCCCATTAAACCAAGTTCGCCAGCTTTTCTTACAGTTTGTGCCATTAACTCACGATCGCCTTTGTCTAATTCATCAGCAATTGGATGAACTTCTGTTTCAACAAAATCTTTAATCGTTTGGGCAATCATCATTTGCTCCTCATTGTATTCCTCAGGGATAAAAACATCTGCGGAATTTGTTTCTTTAATAAGGAATTCACCACTTTTTAGGTTCTTCATATTATTTGTTTTTTAGTTTAATTCTGATTAAATATTATGCAAAAATAGAAAATATTTTCAAATAGGGTTTTATTATATCAAAATTCCACTTTTTATGATTACCCAACATTAATTTATTTTATTAATTACAGAACAAATATCACATGCCACAACACCAGCGGTTTCGGTTCTCAACCTACTATCTCCAAGTGAAATTGGAACAAAACCCGCATTTTTCGCCATTTGTATTTCATCAGAATTAAAATCACCTTCTGGTCCTATAAGGATTATTACGCTTTCATTTTTATTTATCAAATTTCCCAAATAATTTTTATCCAAATCATCCTCACAATGAGCTATAAATTTTTGATCATAATCAAAGCTTTGTAAGATAAATTTTGCAAAATCAACTTGCTCGTTAATCTTGGGATGGTAAGCCTTTTGCGATTGTTTCATTGCAGCTTCTGCAATTCTGTTTAACCTGTCCAATTTAATAAATTTTCTTTCTGAATTTTTACAAATTATAGGACTTATTTCATCAATCCCTATTTCAGTTGTTTTTTCAACAAACCACTCAAAACGATCATTGTTTTTTGTAGGAGCAATAGCTATATGAATCAAATATGCTCTTTTTCCATAATCGGCTATTATCTCTATGATTTTTAATACAGTCTTCTTTTGATGTATTTCGAGAATCTCTGTTCTGTACATGTTTCCCTTTCCGTCTGTAAGATAAATTTCGTCTCCTTTACTCAGACGTAGTACTTTTGTACAGTGTTTGGATTCTTCTTCATTGAGAACATGAAAATCTCCAGAGATTTGCGGGTCGTAAAATAAACGCATGTTTTTTTTGTAAAATTATAATAAAATTAATTTCTTACAAAACAATAATTTATTATGTGTATTTGCAATAGTATTACAAATTTACATAAAATGTTTGTTAATTCAAATTGAAGATAGTTTCGAGACATTTCACAAAGGAGATTTCGAGACATTTTGGCTGACGCCAAAACCCTCAACCACCTTTTTGAACCCTCAACACTTTTCTTAATTTCAGCCAGCTATATTGTAATGAGAGGAGAAGTGAGGCGAGCGATTCAGTGCAATGCCCCGGCTTTATAATGAATCAAATCTGCTAATTTATTTTAGCTATTTTTTCGAGTTATGATGATTTTATTTACAAGCATTAAATATGACAAAGAATTATTTGCTATTTTTACAATAAAAAAACTATGCACACATCAGAAACGACTTACACAGGAAACTTAAGAACAGAAAATCTGCACTTACATTCAGGTCAATGGGAATGACTGCACAAGAACATGGATTTTCAATTGACGGAGCAAAAGCGAAAACAACAAAGATAATGGCTCAATTACCACTACGAAGAATTGCAGAAATTATTATTAAATATGATTTTTCGATGTGCAAATTAACCGAAAGGCAACAAATATTGATAAAAAATGTACCCTCTTTATGTCCTGTTTCGCTTAGCTTAAGCAAAGAAGTAAAACAGATTATCGATTTTCAATTTTTAAAAATAATTTAATAAATCCATTATGGAAATAAATATCAAATCGGACATCGAAGCTTACGAAGAAAAAATTGTAGGTTACGATGATACAGCAGCAAAATATGGCAGCGGTCTTGTCGAAGTTTTTGCTACTCCAGCCATGATTGCAATGATGGAAAAAACATGTCTAAATTCTGTCCTGTCATTTTTACCTGACGGATTTACAAGTGTAGGAATAAAAGTTGACGTAACTCATACCAAAGCAACACCTATTGGAATGAAAGTGTTTTGTAAATCTAAATTAATTGAAATTGATCGCAAAAGACTTGTTTTCGAAGTGATTGCTTCTGATGAAAAGGGTGAAATTGGACGAGGACAGCATGAACGCTTCATTGTCAATATTGAAAAATTTAAGGCAAATATTTAGTCTTAAGGTTTGTCAAACAATAAAAATATAATCTTGAGAAAATTAAAATTAAAATTTATAATAAGTATTTCCGTATCTTGCGAAAAATTTCATGTCCATAATCAACAAAGTGAGATTAGTAGAACATTTGTTCGCTCAACTCGATAAAGAAATACAGACATTTCAATTGCAGACAAAATTAGACTGCGGCTGCGGCTGCGGAAAATGTTGCAATAAAACTGATATAGAGGCTTCACCATTAGAGTTTTTACCTTGGTCGTTTCAAGTTTATTTGAATGGCAAATCTGACGAAGTACTTGCAGAATTAAATAGTAAACAAGACAGCGAATGTTTTTTATACAATCATTTGTCAATAATAGATAAGGGTGTTGGAAACTGTTCTGATTATTACTATAGAGGTCTTATTTGCCGACTTTTTGGCAATTCGGCAAACAAAAACAAATATGGCAAGTCGCAGCTACTTACTTGTAGAAATATTAAAGAACTCTATCCAGAAAAATATAAACAAGTTTCATCTGATATTGAAAATAAGAAACATATTCCAGTTTGTACCGATTATTATATGAGACTAATGCAAATAGACTTCAACTTAGGAAATATTATTGTTCCAATCAATCAAGCTATGAAAATGGCAATTGAAGAGGTGTTAAACTATTATTCGTATCATCCATTTGATAATGATTTGAGACATTCTGCGTAAAATTTTGGGAGTTGGGAGGGGGAAAAGTGAGGAGTTGGGAGTGGGGAGTGAGGAGTGGGGAGTGGGGAGTGAGGAGTGGGGAGTGGAGAGTGGGGAGTGGGGAGTGGGGAGTGCGGAGTGGGGAGTGCGGAGTGGGGAGTGAAAAGCGATGCACTGAGTCTGCCGAAGTGAGCCTGCCGAAGTGAGAAGTGTGAAGAGTTAAAAGCGAACAAATTTCGACTTTATATTGCCTCCAAAAACATCAAATCCTATTTCTGACAGTAAATTGAAGGCAATATAAACGACAGTAAATAAACAAACAAAACCAAAATCAGGTTAAAAAAAGCTTTTCAACCCCCAAAAATATCATTCTGTCTTTGAATAGATTCCTTATGAATCATCTGGAGTATTTTAAGCAAAAAGTCTCTCGAAATATTATCTGTATTTGCATAATCAAGACGTGATTCGACAATGCTTTTCCAACGATCAAGTTGTAAGATAGTAACATTGTGTGTGTTTTTTAAATCTCCAATTTCATCAACCAACTTAAACCTATGTTCTAACATATCAATTAGCTGATAATCAATCACATCAATTTTTTCACGTAAGTCTGCAAGTTTTATTTTGTAAGTATCATCGTTTATTTTAGCAGTTCTAAAATTTAACGAACTAAGTAATGCTTTTAGTTGGTCAGGTGTAAGTTGTTGCTTTTTATCGCTTAAAGCTATTTCAGGATTATAGTGTGATTCTATCATCAAGCCACACATATTAAGGTCTATTGCACGTTGCGAAATTTCAGCAATATATTTTGTGTCTCCAGCAATATGGCTTGGGTCGCAAATAATCTTAATATCTGGAAATCTCCTTGCAAGCTCTATTGGTATTTCCCAACGTGGAACATTTCGAAGGTGTGTTTTCTCGTATGGATAAAACCCTCTGTGAATTGCATAAACATTTTTAATACCAGCATTTAAAAAGCGCTCTATTGCACCAATCCATAATTCAATATCGGGATGTATGGGGTTTTTTACAAATACATTTACGTCAGTATTTTTTACTGCTTTTGCAATTTCTTGTACCGAAAATGGATTTGCAACTGTACGGGCTCCTATCCAAAAGGAATTTATGTCATGTTTGCTTAGTTTTTCAACATGATTTGCACAACCCGCTTCGGTAATAACATTGATTCCTATTTTTTGTTGTACAAACTGCAGCCATTTAAGTCCTTTTTCGCCAACACCTTCAAAACTTCCCGGACGTGTACGAGGTTTCCATATTCCTGCTCTAAAATAATCAGGAGATATTTTTTCTTTCAGTTCTCGTGCAGTTGTTATAACTTGAGCCTCTGACTCAACACTACATGGACCAGCTATTATAATAAAGTCTTTGCACATAATTCGCTGCGAAGTTAATAAATTTTCAAAAATTTAAGTTTAAAATTTACGATAATTCCAAAAAGTGCAACTGTAAAAATCGTGTTCCAAAAATAGGTTTAATGCATTATTTGGTGTTTTATTGTATGACAATCCCTTTGTGAAAAGTGAAAAATTATATTTTGAATTGTCGTAAATGCAGAGCATGCTGTATTGCTCCTTCAACATCAAGTTTTAAACCATGGAGATGCCAATATGAGAGACAAACCAACCGAATTACTGCAAACCAAATGCGAAAACTGAATGTTTATATATACACTTTCTGCATTTCAATCGGATTACTTCGTATTCTTTTAACCTTAGTTCGATATTGAAGAAAAATGTATATATCCTCGGTTAGTATCACCAGAATATCTAGACTACAAAACAAAAACTGTATGTATGCTAAAGTCTTAGATTTGCAAAACTGTGTGTTTTTTTGGCCGTAGACACATTGATAAAGTAGGAGGTTTTATCATTAGAAAAAAAAGCTAAAAATGTATATGTCCTACGGACAAACTAGGAAATTGATTGTTGTTTTTTTATTGACATTGAAGTCCTACGGACTATAACATAGGTATTGTAAGTAATCTTTTTGTTGGGGTTTTTTGTCCGTAAGACATATATGTCAATAAAAAAAGATACTCCTTAGAACATTTTGCCCGTAGGGCATAAACAATTGGAATTGAAACAACTGTTTACTCAATTGATCTAAAGATATATCGTTCATCAAAATCAACTTCATATTCTTTTAACCTTAGTTCGATATTGAAGAAAAATGTATATATCCTCGGT
>JAQVOR010000129.1 GCA_028702535.1 Bacteroidales bacterium | reverse complement strand
TGTGATTGATGGTAAAATTGATGGCGACTTAGGTGTAATATATGTATTGTCTTTGATGGCAAAGAAGTTTGCAGCACCTATCTCATCAATATATTTTTTCTCTTTTGCATCGAGATACATTGGAGCTCCGTATCCTGCTTCATGAGCTCTGTTACCACCATATAAACTAGCAGCATAATTACCGCCTACTTTTAGAGTTCCTGTTCCTAATGGTGCTGCACGATCAGAATCTCTAACGACAGCTATTTTTACAGGATTGAAACCTTCTTTAAAGTAAGGCCCAACTGGAGTAACAAATATGATAAAAGTATATTCATCAGCTGGTGATACTCCTACTTTGGCGCCAGAACCAAATAATAATGGTCTGATGTACAAACTTGCACCTGTACCATGAGGCGGTACAAAATCTTTGTTGAGTTTTACAACTTTTTTTACCATATTAAAAAACAAGTCAGTATCAACAGGTGCCATAAAAATGCCTTTTGCAGAGCGTTGTAAACGTTGAGCGTTTTCGTCCCATCTAAACAATCTAATTTTATTGTCTTTACCTCGATAGGCTTTCATACCTTCAAAAGCTTCCTGACCATAGTGCAATGCAGTAGCTGCGACATGAATATTAATATGTTCCGAATCACTAACTTCGATTTCTCCCCATTTGCCATCTTTAAATGTACAGCGTACATTGTAATGTGTCTTTACATAAGCAAAAGGAAGTTTTGACCAATTTAAATCTTGCATAGTTGTATTTTTTAATGTTGCCCAAAATTAATAAATTACAATGTGATTTACAACTAAAAAACTATGTTATGGAATAGGAAAACACTAAAAATGTAATTACCAGTTTGTTATATCTAAAATTCTTTTGCTGATGTCTGTATTGTCAATATTACCAGAGAATTTTTCGGCACCACTACCAATTGAATAAATTGGAACAGATGCTGCTGTATGTGTCCAACTGGTAAATCCTACCGAGGCTCTGTTTTGTAAAATCCTTATAAATGTAGTTGCCACAGGATTATAGTTATCATACAAATTGTTTAGTTGGATAGTGTTTAAGTTAGTTTCGTTGAAAAAATAATATCTGTAGGCATTTTTTACTTGCTCCATTTCGTATTCTGTCAGACTTAAATCATCAATAAATAAATGTGCATTAGCAAGGTTAATAACTTCACTAAGTTTATAGGTTGAATTCGATGTTTTATAATTTTTTATGATTGTGCTGAACTGATACGAAGACATTTTTTGATTTGCCAATAATGAAAAGTCCGATTTATATCCATTTTGCCCTAAACCAAGGCTCATCCCGCCTGTTTCGTGGTCTGACGTAACAATTATTAGTGTTTCGTCTGGATGTTCTAAATAGAAATTATAAGCTTCTAATATTGCATTATCGAAAGCTATAACTTCGTTTATAATTGTTGCAGCATCGTTTTCGTGAGCAGCCCAGTCAATTTTACCACCTTCGACCATAATAAAAAAACCATTTTCATTATCTAAAAAATCAATTCCAGCATTTACAATTTGCGACAGTGAGTATCCGTCATGTTCTGTTCTGTCAATTTCATAAGGCATTTCTGCATCAGACCAGAGAACTGGACTCTCGAACAAAACTTTATCATTTGATTTTTTGAATTTAGGGATTTCTGTAATGTCTTTTATGTAATTATAACCAGCATCTATGCAAATGTCATAAAGGTTTTCTTTATCATTATTTCTGTCTTTAGGGTATTTTAATCCGCCTCCTGCAAAAAACTCAAATCCACTTTCTGGTAACTGCAGACCAATATCGTAATAATTTGAACGAGATTTATTAATAGCATAAAAAGCTGCTGGTGTTGCATGATTTATGCTTACAGTTGTTATAATTCCAACTTTACAACCATTGTTGTGTGCTATTTTTGCAATAGATATTGGAGTTGTTTCTCCTTTATCTATATCATCATAAAATGAAATTTCTCCTGTATTGGCTTTTTCTCCACATGCAATTGCCGATCCTGCTGCACCAGAATCTGTAATTAAACGATTTTTACTATATGTGGAGCAAGTTCCTGACATCGGAAATTTAGTCATAGTTAAATCTTGATACCCAATTTCGCCATTTATTGATTGCAAGTAGGCTTGGGTTATATTTACATGATTTAAGCCCATACCATCACCGATAAAAAGAAAAATGTATTTTGGTTTATTTTCAATTTGTTTGGCTTTATTAGAACAGCTGTTAAATGTAGGTAATACCGCTAAAAGAATAATCCCAAGTGTGATAATTGTAAATTTATGTGATTTCATTTGATATTTTATAGTTTAATTTGCAATTTTATAAAAAACATTCGTAAAATTAGTTTATCTGTAGTATTTTTGAGTATAATTTAATAATAATTTATCAATATGAGCAATAGTTTAGTAATTTACAATTCGTTGAGCAGAAAAAAAGAAGAGTTTAAGCCTATTAATCCGCCTTTTGTTGGTCTTTATGTTTGTGGTCCTACCGTATATGGAGATGCACATCTTGGACATGCTCGTCCGGCAATTACATTTGATCTGTTGTTTAGATATTTTAAACATTTAGATTTTAAGGTGCGTTATGTGCGAAATATCACCGATGTTGGTCATTTGGAAAATGATGCTGACTCTGGTGAGGATAAAATTGGCAAAAAAGCTCGGTTAGAACAATTGGAACCAATGGAAATTGTGCAGTTTTATACTGATCGTTATCATCGCGAAATGGATAAATTAAATGTTCAAAAACCAAGCATAGAGCCACGAGCTTCGGGACATATTATCGAACAAATAGAGCTGACAAAAACAATCTTAGATAAAGGTTATGCATACATTAATAACGGATCTGTTTATTTTGATGTAGAAAAATATAATCAAAAGTATAATTACGGAAGGTTGTCGGGTCGTGTAGTCGAAGACCTTTATAGTAACACACGTGATCTTGATGGTCAGTCGGAAAAGAAAAATAGTTTCGATTTTGCATTATGGAAAAAAGCTAGTCCCGAGCATATTATGCGTTGGCCTTCGCCGTGGAGCGATGGATTTCCTGGTTGGCATGCCGAGTGTTCTGCAATGGGACATAAATATCTCGGAGATGAATTTGATATTCATGGGGGTGGAATGGATTTGCTTTTCCCACATCACGAATGCGAAATAGCTCAAAATACTATTGCAATAGGTGAGAATACTGTTAAATATTGGGTGCATAACAATATGATAACAATTAACGGACAAAAAATGGGTAAATCTCTTGGTAATTTTATTACTCTCGAAGACTTGTTTAAAGGAACAAACAAAGTTCTTGAGAAAGCCTACAGCCCTATGACAATCAGGTTTTTTATTTTGCAAGCTCATTATCGCAGCACTCTCGATTTCTCTAATGAGGCTTTACAGGCTGCCGAAAAAGGTCTTGCAAGATTAATGAAGGCTTTTGATACTCTTGGTAAAATTAAACCCTCAACTAATGGGAACTTTATTGCAGCAGAATTTAATCAGAAATGCTATGATGCAATGAATGATGATCTTAATTCTCCAATACTTATTGCTTATCTTTTTGATGCACTTAGAGTCATTAATAATATAGAAGCTGGCAACGAAACAATTGATGAGGAAAATTTAAAATCTTTAAAAGAAACTATGAATCTTTTTATGTTTGATATTCTTGGATTAAAAAAAGAGGAGCAAGGTGTAAGTGCAAATGATGAGATTTTAAGTGGTGTTATAGATTTGGTCTTAAATTTACGTTTGCAAGCAAAAACTAATAAAGATTATGCTACTTCAGACCTTATTAGAGATGAATTAACAAAAATTGGCATTACTGTTAAGGATAAAAAAGACGGGTTTGATTGGGAAATTTAAGTAATCTGAGAATTTGACAAACTGCATTTTGTGTTTGTGAAATTGATTGCAGACACTTGACACGAATTAGTTTTTTGAAGATATTATTAAAATTATAACGTAGATTATTAGAGTCTAATCGCAAAATTAACGTTAAATTTGCGATTGGGTTCTATATTTTTATTACATGATAAATGATTCAAAATTATCTGGATTTACAATATGAAATTCATTATTAGGATATGTCTGGTCAAATGTTTTTGCTAAAAATGGTTTACGATTTTTATTCCATTTTATTTCATAAGCAGAAAGTTTTCCATCTGAATCCTCAATATAATCAATTTCTTGTTGATCATGTGTTCTCCAAAAGTAGTTATTTGTCCAGATATTATTATAGTGATTGTGTTTTCTTCGTTCGGCAACAAAAATATTCTCCTATAAAAAGGAATTTGCGTTTAAAGTATATAAAGTGTCTTAGTTTATTTTATAGCAAATTGCATTTTTTTTTGCATTTTTATAAGGTATTGTGTATATTTGTTTATTATAACTAAAAATCTTAGTATCATGAAAAATCTTTTTTTATTAGTCATTTTGCTAACTTTCGTTTTAAACCTTTTCTCGCAAGAGAATTGTAGTAATGCTATTGAAATGCAATTTGAAGAATATTCAACTTGTGGGCAAATAGCAATAATCAATACAGACTTAACAGGTGCGGTAACATCAACAGATTTGCCTTTTCCTACATGTGGAAATTTTGATGATACTACAAATGATTTGTGGTATCATATTACTGTTCCAGATGGTGTTAACGAATTGGCATTTCATGTTTTTAATGCTCCTGTAATTTGGTCTCCAGAATTATTAAATCATAAACCAGGCTTGGCATTATATTCAGGATCGCCAGAAAATTTGAGTTTGTTAGATTGTTTTTATAATGAGGGAGAGTCATTAATGAATGGCGAAATTAGATTTGAAATTGTTGATGGATTAACACCAGGTGAAACTATTTACTTGCGAGTTTGGGATATGGATAATAATGTCTTTCCGTTTTTTATCGCAGCATCTGTTCGTACAGAAATACCAGAACACAGTTGCGAAACACCTGCCTTACTTAGTGAAGGAGGCTGTAATATTTTAGCTCCCAAAGGAACAATTGATGCTCCAGAGCAATGTGTTTGGAATGTATCAGATAATACAATTTATTATTATTTTGTAGTTAATTCCTTTGACCCACAACCAGTATTAATTGATGCGACTTATGTATTTTGTTTCGAAAATGGAGGAGAACCTATAGTTCTAAGTGAAACCGAGTTACAAATGGCATTATATAAATGGAATGGTAAAGATTGTTCTTGGATTGGCGGTAGTCCAATTAATGGAAATGATTCTACATATATTACATGTAAAAATGGAACAGGTAGTATTTCGATTGAGGAAAATCTTAATCCTGGCTTGTATATGTTAGCTTTAGACGGTTATAGTGATCTTTCTGGGACTTCTTTATGTACTTTTGAAATAAATACTAATGTTTCGCAACAACTGGTTTGCCCTGCGGATACAAGTGTTTGTATTACAAGTACTCCGCTTTTTCTTGACACTCAACCAGAAGGTGGTGAATATAGTAATCCATTGATTGTTAATAATTTTTTTGATCCTGTAACATGTGGACTTGGAATGCATGACATCATTTATTCTTTAGGACCATACTCATGTGAATTTTCAATATTTGTTGGTAATCATCTAGTAAATATTCCTAATCTTGGAATGTGTCTTGTAACAGTAAATGAAAATAATAAAAATAAAATTATGTGGGAGAAGCCTGTTACGGATTCAATAGAAAGATTTATAATATATAAAGACAATGGCAGCGATTATCTCCCTATAGGATTTGTAAATTATGAAGATGAGAGTACTTTTATTGATGAAAATTCAGAACCTCAAACTCAATCTGCGAGATACAAAATTTCATATTTAAGTATATACAGTTGCGAATCTGAACTTAGCGACTTCCATCAAACAGTTTTGCTTAATATGACAGAAGAAACCGACTCATGGTATTTATCTTGGACACCATATATTGGAGTTGATGACTTTACAATAAACATTTTAAGAGGAACAACTCCTGATATGCTTGAACTTATTGAAAGTTATGGGAGCGATGTAACTGAATATACAGATAATAATCCACCTGTTGGTTATGTTTATTATCAGATAGAAGTTGTATTATCAGCTCCTTGTGATGTTGGAAAATCTACATCAAAACTGTATTCAAATATTGCAACAAACGACCCCGACTATTATATTTTGGTCGGAACAAATGATATACAAAAGAAATTAGCACATAATCTCTTTCCTAACCCAACATCTCAAACATTTTCTATAAGTTCTGATGATTTTCCTGTAAAAGTTCAAATATATGACGCATACGGAAGAATTGTTAAATCAATAAATAATTATAGTGGCGAACAAATTGACGTATCCGATATTTCTAAAGGAATTTACTTTGTGAAATTAGTAACTAAAAACAAAACATTTGTTGATAAGTTGATTGTTGAGTAATGGAAGATGGGAGTATTTAGCAAGTATTGTGCAAAATCGAGAATCAAGAACGGTAATTTCTGCTTCACTCAAGCAGAGATTCATATTTATTTTTATTCTTTTTTAAACAACGAATCTACAAATTCTCTGCGGTTAAATACTTGTAAATCATCTATACCTTCACCTATTCCGATATATTTAACAGGGATTTTAAATTGGTCGGAGACTCCAATAACAACTCCACCTTTAGCAGTTCCATCGAGTTTGGTTACTGTTAGTGAAGTAACATCTGTAGCTTTTGTAAATTGTTTCGCTTGTTCGTAGGCGTTTTGTCCAGTAGAGCCATCGATAATGAGCATTACTTCGTGCGGAGCGGTTTCGATGAGTTTTTGCATTACTCGTTTAATTTTCGTCAGCTCATTCATGAGGTTTACTTTATTGTGTAACCTTCCTGCTGTATCAATAATAACAACATCGGCTTCAGCTTTTATTGCAGCTTGCACAGTATCAAAAGCCACTGATGCGGGATCAGATCCCATATTTTGGCGTACCATCTGAACACCTACTCTGTCTGCCCAAATTTGTAGTTGGTCAATTGCAGCAGCTCTAAAAGTGTCTGCAGCACCAATAATAACTTTTTTGCCAGCAGCTTTATATTTATTCGCAAGTTTGCCGATTGTAGTAGTTTTACCTACTCCATTTACGCCCACAACCATAATAACATAAGGCTTGTGTTTTGCTAAAATTTCGCCTTCGTCATATTTCTCTGTGATGTTTTCTTCAAGAAGCGAGGCAATCGTATCACGTAGTAATTCGTTAAGCTCGTCTGTACCAACATATTTGTTGCTTTTAACTCTTTCTTCGATTCTGTCGATAATACGGATAGTTGTTTCTACACCCACATCCGAAGCAATTAACACTTCTTCAAGTTCATCAAGTACTTCCGAGTCAACTTTTGACTTTGCAAAAACTATTCTATTTAATTTGTCAAAAACATTAGTACGGGTTTTTTCAAGACCTTTATCCAGTTTTTCCTTTTTATCTTTTCCAAATAGACCAAACAGAGCCATAATGCATTTTTTTTACAAAGATATGTTAAAAACTAAATAAAACAAAAGCACCTCACAACAAATGTAAGGTGCTTATAAATATTTTTAAGCAGAGTTTATTTCTTAGCGAAAAACTCTTTTGTTAATTCTTTATCAATGATAGTATCTTTAAATTGATAAGCACCTGTTTCGGGTGACTTAATCATTTTGATACATTTGACAACGCTACGGCCGCCTTCTCTTTTAAGTGTTGCAACTACTTTCTTTGCCATGATTCAAATTATTTAATTTCTTTGTGTACTGTAACTTTTTTCAATATAGAATTATATTTCTTTAATTCCATTCTGTCTGGGGTATTTTTTCTGTTTTTCATAGTAATATACCTTGATGTTCCAGGCATCCCAGACTCTTTATGTTCGGTACATTCTAATATTACCTGAACGCGGTTTCCTTTACTTTTCTTAGCCATTTTATTGCCTCCTAATCTTAATTAATGTAACCTTTTTCCCTTGCGTCTTTGATAGCCAAGGTCAAACCTTTTTTTGCAATGGTTTTAATACCTGCGGCTGACACTTTTAGTGTTACCCATTCTTGAGTATCTTCATTAA
>JAQVOR010000128.1 GCA_028702535.1 Bacteroidales bacterium | reverse complement strand
TTTCGAGTTCCGGGTTTCGGGTTTCGAGTTCCGGGTTTCGGGTTTCGAGTTCCGGGTTTCGGGTTTCGAGTTCCGGGTTTCGGGTTTCGAGTTCCGGGTTTCGGGTTCCGGGTTTCGAGTTTACTCCCTGCGGTCGTGAGCTCGCCTGCGGCTCGGTTCGGGTTTTTATTTCCTTGGTTTCTTAATCAGGGTACTTTTTTTGTTTTTGAAGTATCTCTTTTTTCCAGTATTGATTTGACGATAAGTAGGACCTTGAGGAATATTATCAGGATTTGGTAATTTTGCGATTTCTTTTTCCAATAGTTTTTCGATTCTATTAAAATTTAATATCTCTTTTTCACCAATAAAACTCACTGCTAAGCCCAATTTTCCAGCTCGTGCGGTTCGTCCAATACGATGCACATAATCCTCGGCTTTATCAGGGATTTCGTAATTAATAATTAAATTAACATCATCAATATCAATGCCTCGAGAAAGCAAATTTGTAGCGATTAAAATTCTAATTTTACCACTTTTAAAGTCAAGAATAGTATCATTTCGCTCTGTTTGTGTATAAGACGAGTTAATTGATGAGTTTTTTATTCCAACAGTTCGCAAATAAGTCGAAATTTTGCCAACACTCACTTTTGTTGAAGTAAAAACAAGTATTTTGTCGTCTTTATGTTCTTTTAACACATTCGCCAACATTTGAGGCTTATCTTTTTCATAAACCATATAAACTTGTTGGTCAATCTCTTCAGCGGGTTTAGAGAAATTTAGGTCAAGAATATAAGGTTCTGTAAGGATTTCTTTTGCGAGTTTTCTTATTGCGTTAGGCATAGTTGCACTAAACATCAGAGTTTGTCTTTTCTTTGGTAATTTTCCAATAATATTTAAAATATCCTCATAAAATCCCATATCCAACATTTCGTCGGCTTCATCTAGCACAAGAAACTCAAGATTGCTAATATTAACATATCCCAAAGCCAAGTGAGAAATCAGCCTACCAGGCGTTGCAACAACGATATCTGCTCCTTGTGTCAATGCAGCTTTCTGACGGCTAAACCCGTCATGGTCGTTACCACCATAAACCGCAAAATATGAAGTGCCAGTATAATATCCTAAACCGACAATTTGTTCCTCAATTTGCTTACATATTTCGCGTGTAGGAGTAATAATTAAAGCTTTTATTCCTTTAGTTTTAATATTTAGAATATGTTCAATTATCGGTATCAAAAAGGCTGCTGTTTTTCCAGAGCCAGTTTGCGAACATGCCAATAAGTCTTTTGATTGTAAAATCACAGGAATTGCCTTCTCTTGTATTTCAGTTAATTCTGAATAATTAAACGATTCGACTCCTTCCTTTAATTTATCTGATATTTTTAATTCTTCAAACTTCATTTTTTCATTATCTTAATTAAATATAGAATTCTAAGATATCAAAACAAAATAGAATTTTATTTCGCTTTAACAAAAAAGTAGTATCTATAATATATTATGACAAAGGTAATAAAACTATTTACCTTTTCTTAAAGAGAAATTTCGTCTTTCTTTCTGATTACTATTAAAAACGCCTTGATTAACCAATCTTATATCTTCAACAGTATAAAAAGCTCCAGGATTAAACTCATTAACAATACTTATAAGTTCTTTCAATTTTTTTCTACCAACTGTCATAAACAAAACGCTAACAGGCCCTTGAGTTCCGTTAGCAGGCATACTAGTAAGTCCAAAGCCTTTTTCGGTAAGAGTTTCGATTAATATTTCAGCAGGCTTAGCAGTAACCACTCTCAAACCAACAATTCCCAAAGCAATTTTTTCTTCTACTATCATGCCAATATAATTTCCAGTAGCGAAACCAGCTGCATAAAATAAATATCCCATAAAATTATCAAGATTTTCCATTATCTGTCCAATCGCAATTATCCAGATAAAGACTTCAACAAAGCCCAAAACTGGAGCTAAATATTTATGCCCTTTAGAAACAAGAATTATTCGAAGGGTGCCAATAGTTACATCACATATTCGGGCAAAAAAGATTAGCAAAGGCAGCCATAAGTACGTAAACATATCAAATTCCATAATACTCAAATTTATTTTTTAAAACTTTGCAAACTTATCCTAATTTTTTTATAAATATTACAAACCAAAGTTAAAATATTATTAAATTGTGAATAATACTCAAATGGCATAAAATTGGTGTAAGAAAACGACAAAATTCACATTACATGAACAAAAAAACAACAAATCAGTTTAGATAAGCAAGTAACTAAAAGAAAAAAATTATTAAAACTAAAAAAAATGGAAAGATTATACACAGCAAAAGTAACAGCAAGTGGTGGTAGAAACGGTCATGTAAAAAGCGATGACGGAGTAATTGATATGGATGTAAGAATGCCAAAAGGTTTAGGTGGCGATGGTGGCGAATATGCTAATCCGGAGTCTCTTTTTGGTGCAACATACTCGGCTTGTTATGACGGAGCCTTAAATCTTGTAGCCAAAATGGCAAAACACCGCATAGAAAGCACTACAACTGCGAATGTAACAATTGGCAAAGAATCTGACGGCGGTTTAGCAATTGCAGTTCAACTTGACATAGAAGTTAAAGGAGTTGATAGAAAAATTGCTCAAGATTTGGTCAATCAAGCTCATCAAGTATGCCCATATTCAAAAGCCATAAGAAACAATGTAGAAGTAATTTTGAATTTAATTTAACATCAAGGGATTGTAAAACAATAAATACTATCACAAAAGCCCTCATATTAATTTTGTGTACCCTGCCAGTGGCAGGGTTTTTTATTTTATAAACTTCGGTTGCAATACGAGTGTTGAGAGCCCCACCCACACCCTTTTGTGCCCTGAAGGGAGCCTGCCCGCGTAATACTATTATTGAGAGTATCTCCACTCGCTCGGATTTTGCTTTGCTGCATTGAGCTGTCGCTCGGTTGTAATCCTAGTGCTATTGTACCTTTCCCACAACTTATAATCTCAAAAAAGAGGTCAACTCACTTGTTTAACAGAGAACTAAGAACTGTAAAACTGCAGGTCAATTAACAGATTTCTCCCTGCGGTCGAAATGACTGATGTTTTATGATGGTATAAGTCGGCGACACGTAAGTCACAAAATAAAGATTGTATAGAATTTGTCGCCGACTTAAATCCCATATTAAAATGTCATTTCGACCGTAGGGAGAAATCTGTTATTTTTTGAGTGTAATTTAAATAATTTGCTGTTTTTTAATTTATATTCTCAACCGCTCAATCGGTTGTAATCCGAGTGTACAGGGAAGTTTCAACATATTCTTCTATATGCGTTAGCAATTAACAGTTACAGACAAAAAACATACTAAATAAGCGCAAATAAAATGCAAACTAATTAAAAAATTGATGTAATTATTTTTGCTGTGATCTCAGTAAAATAAGGTTCTTTTACTTTGCCAATTTTACGAATAACATCTCGATTGGTATATCCCGAAATAAGATGACATACAACATAACTTTTTAATGATAAATGCTTGCTTAACATCTTGTCGGTTAATTAGTATGTGTATTTTTTATGATATTTTTTTTGTGATATTAAAGCGATAAAAAAAAAGTCTTCAAGCTAACTAATCTCATCATTCGATATTATTACAGCCATGTAAGGTTTAAAAGTATCATCAGCAAACAAAAAGTTTACTTCGATTATATCTTGTTGCTTATACATTATAAATATTTTGAAATTATTCCCGACATAGAACGCTTAGAATTGGCGAAAAAGATTTCAGCCTCTTGTTTCGATGTTAAATCTGGCTGCTTATTTATAAAAACACCTTTACCTGAAGATGCTAATAATTTTGCTACCTCCAATAAAGCCTTACCTGCTTTTGTGCGAGCATTTACTTCTATTGTTATTATTGACAAAGCCTTAAAGTTTAATATACAGTAAAGATAAGCATTAAATGATTTTCTTACAAGTTTTTCTACTTTTTTTATCGGCGTAGATTCAACTAACAAATGTAACTTTAAAAAAAGTCGGGGTGAGAAGACTCGAACTTCCGACCCCTGGTCCCCCAGACCAGTACTCTACCCAACTGAGCTACACCCCGATTTTTCGATTACAAAAATAACAACTTTTTTGCTATTGCCAAATGTTTTTAAATACTCTAATGAAATTCTAAACAATTATTATTTTTGTACAATTAACAATTTCACAATAAAACTGTTAAGTTTCTGTTAAAGATAAAAAACTATTAAAATTTAAAGATATATTTGTTAAAATTAATAAGTCAAGAATGAAAAGAGGCGTTGTATTATTACTATTATTGTCATTTATTCAGATTGCTGCATTTGCACAGAAACACACTATAAGTGGTTACATTAAGGACAAGAGTACAGGCGAAGAGCTAATTGGTGCAAATGTCATTATCAAGGATAAAAACACAGGAACAACAACAAATACTTATGGATTTTATACAATTAATTTACCAGATGGCAAATATGAAATAACATATTCGTTTATCGGATTTAAAGAAGAATCAAAAACTGTAAAACTATTTTCGGATCAAAGTATTAATGTAGAACTAAGTGGCTCGGCTTACATGACCGATGAAGTTATCGTCAGTGGAGAAAAGAAAAGTAATATCGAAGACAGTAAAATGAGTGTTATTAGACTGCCAATAGAAACCGTAAAAACGCTTCCAGCATTTATGGGAGAAGTTGATATTTTAAAAACTATACAATTACTTCCTGGCGTTCAGTCGGCTGGCGAAGGAAATTCAGGGTTTTATGTACGTGGAGGAGGTCCCGACCAAAATCTGATTTTACTTGACGAAGCCACGATTTACAATGCGGCTCACCTATTTGGATTCTTTTCAGTTTTTAATGCTGATGCAATAAAAGGTATGGAATTATACAAAGGTGGTATGCCAGCAGAATACGGTGGCAGAGTAAGCTCTGTACTGGATATTACCATGAATAACGGCAACATGAGAGAGTTTAAAGCCCAAGGTGGAATTGGCACAATAGCCTCACGACTTACAGTGGAAGGGCCCATAAAAAAAGACACATCTTCATTTTTAGTTTCAGCACGTCGCACTTATATTGATGTATTGATAAAACCTTTTATAAAAAAGACTTCACCTTTCAAAGGTTCAGGCTATCATTTTTATGATTTGAATGCAAAACTTAATTATAAATTCTCTGATAAAGATAGAATATTTCTTAGTGGCTATTATGGCGAAGATGTATTTACCTTTAAAAGTACTGACGCAGGTTTCACGATGAATATCCCCTGGGGAAACGGCATGGCTTCCTTACGCTGGAATCATCTTTTTAACAGTAAATTCTTTTCTAATACAACACTTGTAGCATCTGATTATAAATTTAGAACAGAAGTTATTATGGAAGATTTCGAAGACCCAATGGGAGGTTTTAAATTTATACAAAACTCAGGCATCAGGGATTATTACATAAAACAAGATTTCACATGGATCCCAAATCCAAGACATACTGTCAAATTTGGAGGCAATTACATTTATCATATTTTTACGCCTAATTCATTAAGTGCAAGCATGGGTTCCGAAACAATTGATCCAACAGCACAAAAACAATATGCACACGAAGCAGCTATTTATATAGGTGATGATTTTAAAATCAGCGATCGAATTACAGTTTATGGTGGACTAAGAGGTGCAATATTTAACCAACGAGGACCATTTACAAGATATATCAAAGACGATATGCTCCTTACAAATATTGACTCAACTGTTTTTGAAAAAGGAGAAAGTGTTGCATTTTATAATTCAATAGAACCTCGTTTTTCGATTAAGTTCAGTTTAAATAAAAACTCCTCAATAAAAGCCAGTTTTATGCAAAACAAACAATTTTTGCACCTTGCTTCATTATCTGCTTCCACTTTGCCTACCGATCTTTGGGTGCCATGCAGTGATGTTGTTAAGCCTCAACAAGGTCGTCAATATGCTGCTGGATATTTTAGAAACTTTTTTAATGACCACTTTGAAACTTCTGTCGAAATTTACTATAAAGACTTATTTAACCTACTTGAATATGCAGATGGTGCAATGCCAGGCGATGACATTGGAGATAATGCCGACAATTATTTTATTTTTGGAGACGGACGATCTTATGGATTAGAACTATTTTTTAAGAAAAGAACTGGCCTACTTACTGGTTGGATTGGATATACATGGTCGAAAACCGAAAGAATGTTTGATGATATTGATAATGGCAGCCCTTTTCCAGCAAAATATGACAGAAGACACGACCTGTCATTTACTGCAAGCTATATAATTAATGAAAAATGGACAGCAGGCTTAGTATTTGTTTATGCAACTGGTAACACCACTACCCTACCATTAGGACAATATTTAATAGATGGCGATTTGGTAAGCGAATATGGAGACAGAAATTCGTACAGAATGAATCCATATCATAGGCTTGATTTATCGATAACTTATGAACATAAAAAAACCGAAAAATGGGAATCATCTTGGAACTTCTCGGTTTTTAATGTCTATAATAGAAAAAATCCGTATTTTATTTATTTTGATCACGAAGGAAACGTTCAAGATGGCACTTACAAAACTTTTGCAAAACAAGTATCTCTTTTTCCTGTACTGCCGTCAATAACATGGAATTTTAAATTTTAATCAAAAATGAAACAAAAAAACATCATATCAGTAATAATAATTAGCTTGATCCTTATTTCAATAATTTCTTGTGTAAAAGACATAACTGTTGAACTGCCCCGAGCAACTGAAAAACTAACTGTCGAAGGCACAATTGAGCTTAATGAGTTTCCTGTAGTCTTTTTAACAAAAAATTCATCATATTTTGATGCAGTTGATACAGCTTACGTTAACAATCTAATTATAGGCAGCAATCAAGCAACAGTAATTGTTTCACTCAATGGTTTACACGACACTCTAAGCCAACAACCTGTCAGCAGGTGGCCATATTATGCGTTTGTAGGTTCGAAATTTAAAGGAGAACTAAATACTTTTTATGATTTAAAAGTAATATACAATGGTAATGAATATACATCCACCACAGAGATTCGTGATACCGTTGCTATTGACTCGGTAGGTTTTGACAGACTTGGTAGCTTAGACAGTTTGGGATTAATAACCATAAGATGGCAAGACCCAGCAACAATGGGAGATTATTATACCATTTACACAAAACATGTTGGTAAACAAGACTGGTTTTATAGACCATATTTTAGCTTACACCTGATTGATGATAAATTACTTAACGGCTCTTCAATGGAATTTTTTCCTATTACTAAAGGATATGAAAGAAATGAATATTACAATGATTTTAAAGATCCGAACGATACTACAAGCTTGCTTGATAAAGTATGTTATAAAATTGGCGACACTGTTTCTGTCAAATTGTCAAAAATAGACAATAATAGTTATCAGTTTTGGAGTAGCTGGTATCGTAATATGATAACTGACGGAAATCCTTTTACAAATCCAGCTTCGGTAAAAACAAACATACAAGGAGAGAATGTAAACGGACATTGGATTGGAAGAGCATCTTATATTAGTACTTTTTATATTGTTGATACTGCAAATATAGAAATGATATATTAGTGTAATCTTCATAATAAAACGACATTGAACATAACGAAAAGATATTTGTAAAAAAAAGCTAAAAAACAGATATATCGTTCCTACGGAACTTCTAAAAAACTATCTATCAGACCTTTACCAATATATCGTCCCTACGGGACTTCTAAAATACTGACTACCAGATTTTTACCAATTACGTCCCTCACAAGACTTACAAAAATTTGATTATTAGTTTACTGTTACATCTTCTTCAACAAAGCATATCGTCCAAAAGTATCAATATCCTAAATGGTATTTTGAATTATAACTTAGCAAACTACTAATACAACAAATGCCGTAGGCATTAAACATTGGTAAAAATGTCAAACAAAAAACGCAGAAGTCCCGTTAGGGACGAAACATAAAAATCTTTTGCACCTATAAAATCTCAAATCAAATAACTACGAAGTTTCAAATTTTATAAAAAGCTAAAAAACAGATA
>JAQVOR010000127.1 GCA_028702535.1 Bacteroidales bacterium | reverse complement strand
TAATCTGCCAGATTATAAAAATGCTGAGATTAAAATTGCTGGGCTTAATGGGCATTTGCGAAGTGTAATTCCTGTTATAGGAGAAACAACAGTAATCTCAACAAAAGGATGGAAGCCTGGGGTTTATGTTTGTAATTTGTTTGTGGAGGGGAAGTTGGTGAAGACGGAGAAGTTGGTGTTTGAGTAAGCGGTTCTCGGTTCTCGGTTCGGATGTTCGGATGTTCGGATGTTCATCTGTTCGCTTGCGATGCACTGAGCTGTGTCGAAGTGTTCAAAAATTTTGAAGTAAGAACACCTCGGCTTCGCTCGGTGCATCGCAATAGAACAATAGAACAATAGAACAATAGAACAATAGAACAATAGAACAATAGAACAATAGAACAATAGAACACCTCGGCTTCGCTCGGCACATCGCATTTGAAGTAAGAACAAAGTTTAGTGCTTTTTATTATCATTTATTTGTGGATGGGAAGTTGGTGAAAACTGAGAAGCTGGTGTTTGAGTAAAAATTGATGTCGGTGCTTTCGACTTACTTCGACTGGCTCAGCACACCGCCGCTCAATCACCTGGCAGTATGATAGACAGAATCGTAGGTGGTTGATTAGCCAGCCGGTGGACGAAACCACCGGTTAAAAAAAACACTAAATCTCATCCATTTTGGCGGAATAAAATATAAAATATTAAAAATAAACTAATATTGACATATCAAATATTTGCAAATTCATAATTTTGAAACTACTTTTAGGCTTTGCAAAAAAAAACTATGGATTATAGCGACAACACACAATTAAAACTTGCACAAGATTTTGTATTGCACACAAATCGCAATATATTTCTTACTGGTAAAGCTGGTACAGGAAAAACTACGTTCCTACATAATTTAAGACATTCAACTCCTAAACGCATGGTTGTTGTTGCTCCAACTGGTGTAGCAGCAATAAATGCAGGAGGTGTTACAATACATTCGTTTTTTCAATTACCTTTTTCTCCATTTATTCCTGGAACTGAATTTAAAAAGCAAGATTCAGGTTCCTCACAAAACTTTGTCCATAAACTCAATCGCAACAAAATAAAAATTATCAGAAGCTTAGATCTTCTTATAATAGATGAAATTAGTATGGTGCGTGCCGATTTACTTGATGCTATTGATGATGTTCTAAAGCGTTATCGCCGCAACGATAAACCATTTGGAGGCATACAGCTTTTAATGATTGGCGATTTACATCAACTTGCACCAGTGATTAAAGAAAACGAATGGTCATTAATACGAGATTATTACAAATCTCCGTACTTTTTTAATAGCATAGCTCTAAAAAGAACCGACTTCACAACAATTGAACTAAAACATATATATAGGCAGGAAGATCGAGTTTTTATTAATTTGCTCGGCGAAATTCGTGAAAATGAACTTTCAAACGAATCGATAAATTTATTAAACACAAGATATATACCCGATTTTGTACCCGAAAAAGAAGATGGATACATCACTCTAACTACGCATAATGCAATAGCTGCAGAAATTAATCAAGCAAGAATGAGATCTTTGACAACAAAAGTTAAAAGATATCATGCTGAAGTAAAAAACGATTTTCCGCCTTATATGTTTCCTACTGAAGAGGAATTGGAGCTAAAAGTAGGAGCACAGGTAATGTTTATTAAAAACGACTCATCTCTTGATAAACTTTATTATAACGGTAAAATAGGTACAATTACTGGTTTTGATGATGAGCTAATTTTGGTGAATTGCGATGAAGATGACGAAGAAATATATGTCAAACCCGAAAAATGGGAGAATGTTAAATATACATTTAACGAAAGTACAAAAGAGATACAAGAGGAGGTAATCGGAAGTTTTACTCAACATCCTTTAAAACTCGCATGGGCAATTACTGTTCATAAAAGTCAAGGGTTAACCTTCGAAAGGGCTGTTTTAGATGTTAATAGAGCTTTTGCTTTTGGACAAGTTTATGTTGCATTAAGCAGATGTAAAACACTTGACGGACTTGTGCTAATCTCAAAAATTGCTCCACATTCACTTAAACCAGATTCGAATATTAAGGAATTTGATAATGAGTCTCGTCAAAATGAGCCAGATGATTATGAGCTTGCAAAATCGAAAGAAATATATCAAAAAGAATTATTGAGAGAACTATTCGATTTTTCGCAAATGAAAAAAATGTTTTTTACTGTTCGAAAGCGATATTCAGAGAATAAAACTCGATTTGCTACTTCTTTTGATAATATTTTTGACGAAATGATTAATTTATCAATGGGTGAAATTTTTACCGTTAACGATAAATTCGAACGTCAATTACAAATATTACTAAAAAATCCGCTTTTGCCAGAAGACAATGAAGCTTTATTGGACAGAGTAAAAAGAGCTTCCACATATTATGTTGCCAAAATAGAAACAATTTTTGTAAATAATTTTAAGAACTTGTATTTCGATGCCGATAATAAGGAAATTAAGAAAGATATAGCCGACATCATTGAGAAGTTTGAGTTTTCGGTAGTGTCAAAGTTAGCTGGTCTTAAAATTGCTGCAAATAATTTTAAACCAACAGAATATGTGCGAGAAATTGCCAATGCAGAAGTTGAATTTAAACCGACTTTCAACAAAAGGAGAACTTTTACTGGAGATAATAAAATAGAGAATAAAGACTTATACGCAGAATTAAATGCGTGGCGAAATTCGGTTGCCAAAGAATCTGGAGTTCCAATTTATATGGTTTTGCAACAAAAATCACTGAAAGAACTTGTCGAGAAACTACCTTCTGACTTAAAACAACTGGCTAAAATCAAAGGTTTTGGTAAAGTTAAAGTTATGCAATATGGTGAAGATATTCTCGATATTATTGATGAGTACTGCGAAATAAATGAAATTAATCGTGATGAGACAGTCTTTAAAGAACTAAAGCCAAAAAAAGAACCAAAAATAGACACGAAAAAACTTAGTCTCGATTTATTTCTTCAGGGAAAAGAGATCTCTCAAATAGCAAAGGAGAGGGGCTTTGTCGAATCTACCATATTTGGACACATCGCACATTATATTGCCTTGGGAGAGTTAGATTACACCGTACTAATTTCAGACGACAAATTTGACGAAATTAAAGCATATATCGAAACTTCGCAAAGCACTTCAATCAATGAAATTATGGATCAAACTGATAGGAAATTTACTTATAATGAAATTAGATTGGTTCTATCTTGTCTAAAATTTTCGTAGAGAATAATCTTAAATTCTTTTTTTTTGATTAAGATGTTTTATATTTGCGTGATTTTATGTATAAAATATTAAGCATATTAAGAAAGACAATAACTGGTATATCAGATTGGTTTTACCAACCTTTCAGTAAATATATATCTTTAGTTACCTTTAGATACGGTTTCACAGGTGGGCTAAATACCGTTCTTGACATCTTTTTATATTTTGTCTTTTACAATTTTGTTTTTAAAAAGCAAATGTTAGATCTTGGATTTTATGCAATAACACCTCATATTGCAGCATTCTTAGTGGTTTTTCCAATAACTTTTACAACTGGGTTTATGCTTGCTAAATATGTAACATTTACGCAATCAAAATTAAAAGGTAAAAAACAATTATTGCGCTATGGATTAACAGTTATGGGTGCAATAGCCTTAAATTATATTTTACTTAAGTTCTTCGTTGAAACATGTGATATATGGGCAACTGTCTCGAAAATAATTACTACTGGACTTGTTGTAATATACAGCTATTTTATGCAAAGATATTTTTCTTTTAGCGTAAAAGGTATTCCAAAATCATAAATTCCGTTTATAGAAAAAAAACACGCCTCATGAAATATGATGAAAACTATTTTGGAATTTATCAGCTTAGAAAAAGTCCTTTAGTACAGGCTTTAAAATATCAATTAGCAGAAAAGTTAGTAGAAAGATTGTACAACCAATTTAAGAAATTATCAAGCAATCAAAGAAACCCATAAACACTAATCGTAAAGATATCTTTTAATGCTCTTTTTAGGAGTTTTTTCAAATTCTTCGTCACGAATAATTATTTTATTAACCTGCATGTATGTAGGAACGTCTTCGTTAACTCGTTTTTTATAATTTGCAAATACTTTTTCGATTTGTTCAGGTTTAAGATCAAACCTTTTTATTCGTTCTTGATCAGGATAGACTAATGCAATAATTTGGTTGTTTCTACCCACAACAATACTCTCACTAACTAATGGTAGATTGCTAAATTTAGACTCAATCTCTTCGGGATAAACATTTTGCCCAGAACCTGTAAGTATCAGACCTTTACTGCGACCTTTAATAAAGAGATAGCCGTCATCATCAAGTATTCCAAGATCGCCAGTATGCAACCAACCCTCTTCATCAAGAGCTTTTTTAGTTTCTTCTTCGTTTTTATAATATCCTAACATCACATTATCGCCTTTTAGCAATATTTCACCAACTTTTCCTTCCTTTTGTGCATCAATTTTGATTTCAAGTGTATCGACAACTTTACCAGCAGAGTATATTTTTGTAGTTTTATGGCCGTCATAGGTAATAAGTGGACCACACTCGGTCATTCCATAGCCAACTGAAAAATTAAATCCTATTGTTCTAAGAAAAGTTTCAACTTCGCGATTCATTTTTGCACCACCAATAACAACCTCCTTAAATTCACCTCCAAAAGCCTCACTTAGTGTTTTAAGAACTTTGCTGTAAACCAAGCCTTTAAGTATCGGTATCTTTAGTAAAACCTTAGCTAATGGTTTATCAATAGAAGGTTTTATTTTATTTTTGTAAACTTTCTCAATTACCAATGGAACAGACAAAATCAATCGCGGTTTAATTTCGCCAAAGGCTTTTACAATTATTTGTGGAGAAGGTAATTTACCAAGAAAAATAATAGTGCAACCTTTCGAAAATGGAAATAAAAATTCAAATGCTGCTCCATAACAATGTGCTAATGGTAAAAATGATACAATTCTATCGCCCGATTCAAGTGGCATATTTGCTCGTGCATATCGCACATTTGCTGCTAATGAGTTATGGTTTAGCATCACACCTTTAGGCTGCCCCGCAGTTCCAGATGTGTATAAAATAGCTGCTAATTCGGAATTCGGAATATGCTCTAACTTAAAGTTTTCCTTAGCTGATGCAGGATAATTTTTATTAAACGCTATAAAATCTGATGTGAAATCGTGAGCAACATTATAATCATCAAGATAATAAACCGTTCTAAGCTGCTCAAACTCATTAAAATCCATTTTATCACATAAAAATTCTGATATAAATAATAGTTTCGAATCAGAATGATTTACAAGATTATAAATATCTTTTGGCTTAAATTCCTGTAAAAGTGGCACTATTACTGCACCATAAGAAACAACCGCAATATATATAGTTCCCCAATTTGCAGAATTTTTACCAATTAGAGAAATTTTATCACCTTTTTTTATGCCATGTTCTTTAAAAAGATTGTGCATTCTTTCAATCTGTCCAGCAAGCTCGCCAAATGTTAAGCCTCCATTGTCATAGTCCTGTAAAGATGTTTTGTCCCAATTATTTAAAATAGCTTCTTCAAAGTAAGCAATCATGTTTTCTTTAATCATAATAAATATATTTTAAAACGTAAAATTAAGTATAAATTTTTAATTTTCAGCATTTATTCAACCTATTACTAACAAAGTTAATCTTTTTTGTTGGCAAATTACTTTTTAAATTTTCTAATATGTATTATGTTTGTACAAAAATTGCAAACTAAAAAATAAATATATTATGGCACAAGTTACTATTCACAGTCATGAGGAGTTTGAAGCATTCCTCGGAAAAGAAATTGGAACATCTGATTATCTGAAAATTACCCAAGAAATGATTAACAAATTTGCAGATGCTACTTTAGATCATCAATGGATACACACGGACACCGTAAGAGCTGCAACAGAATCTCCATTTAAGTCAACAATTGCACATGGATACCTTACTGTTTCTGTATTACCATATCTGTGGTTTCAGATATTAGAAGTTAAAAATATTAAAATGCTTGTTAATTATGGGATTGAAAAATTAAAATTTAATCAACCAGTATTAGTAAACGACGAAGTAAGAGTTACTACAAAATTAAAAAATATTTCTAACCTTAGAGGCATAACTAAAGCCGAAATAGTTGTACGTCTGGAGATTAAAGGAAATCCAAAACCAGCTTATGATGCAACGATTATCTTTCTTTATCACTTTGAATAAAAAAAACTTATGAATTTAAAACATTTTATCTTTACAACAGCATTATTTATAGTTGCTTTGTCAATATTTGCTCAAAACCCTTATGTTGAGCGGCAAGATCCATATCTCCAATTTGTTCATAGCACACCTATAAAATGCAAATTCCCTCCAAATACAAAAACAGTAATCTTGGCAGAGACTTTTCTTAAGACAGAAACAAATTATGTTAAAAATCTTGACGAATTGGGTAGAGTATATGAGTTTCATACGGAATCTCAAAGCAGTAAAGAGCACATTACATACACATGCAGCTATGGTAACAGCAAAGCAAGCACTGGAACATACACAGTCTTTTCTTCTACTGATAAAATAGACTTTGTTATCACTCACGAAAAAAATGAAATAGGAAATCCTGTTAGCCAAATTAAAAAAGATGGCAAAGCTAAACAAATCGAAAAAGTGATATGGTTATATAATGATGCTGATAAAATTGAAAATGCAAAAATCCTCGATGGGGAAAAAGAAGAATTAGTCAACGAATGGCAATATTCTTATGATATTGAAGGAAATCTCGACAGAATAATGCTTATTGATTCTAAAGGACGAACAGAGTACGAATGGGTTTATAATTGCAAGGAAGAGCAAAATTCAATGCCTACAATAAAATCTACAACACAAATATGCACGTGGAATGGGGAAGATAATGAGTATTTTACTGTTAACGAACAATTATTTGACGAAAAAAGCGGATTCAAACATCATATATGGAGATATTCACCAAAAGATTCATCGATTTGTGCATATTTGATTTATGATGAAACAAGAAAATTGATTTTAAAAGAAGAATATGACCATGACTACGAAAAACCACTTATGATTAAAAAATATCATAAAGGTAGCGTTGATAATAAAGGTGTTTATAAATATACTGACGACGGATTAATGACAAATTATTCAGAATATGATGCTAAAAACATTTTGATTCAACACCATCTATACATTTACAACGATGAAGGTTTTATGACACGTGCAAGGATTTATGACGATAGGAATAAAAATGAAAAGACAATTGTAATTAAATGCAGATAGTAAGTTTCCGCAAGAAAACTCCGATAACTGCATTACCACTCATTCTGAAAACAATTACTTCGACACTTCGGCGTTGCTCAGTGCTGGCAAGTTCTGTACATCGCATTTGCAAAAGCACATTCTTTTATTTTCATAATTCGCAATCCCTGTTTTCGAGGTTACTCGAAACTAAGATTATGTGCAATTATTGTAAGCTTGAGCTTATTAATGTTAGGTTCAAGTGGAACAAACCCTCTGCCATTAAATAACAGAAATACGTAAATACCCATTTATAAGGATATTTAAATACTTTACGATATAGATATTAAGTCAGTATTTACAACATTATCCTTTTCTTTCCCAACCAATTATAATTTTTCGTATATTGTAAGTTGTTATTTTAAATTAAGTATTTTGTTTTATTTAAAAATTATGAAATCATGAAAAAAACCACCTTATTACTTATAGCAATTCTTAGCTTACAATTGGTTTATGCACAGCAACACCCCGAGGTAAAACGAACTTGGCACTGGTATTTTGGCTGGAATGCAGGGCTTGATTTTAGCAGTGGTACAATGCAGGAAGATTTAAACGGACAAGTTTATATTGATGAAGGAGCCGCCTCAATTTCTGATACAGCAGGAAATTTACTGTTTTATGCAGGTCCAAATGGAGGAACCGAACCCGGCGAAAATAATATGACCGTTTATAATGCAAACCACGAAATAATGCAAAACGGAACAGATATAGATTGTGGCTGGAGTGGACGGCAAAACAGCATTATTGTTCCTTTGCCCGAAAGTGATAATATTTATTATTTGTTTACAATAGGACACTATTCTGGACCTTATGAAACTCAATTAGGCTTCAAATACAATATTATTGATATGAGTTTGGATGGCGGTATGGGAGCAGTAACACAAAAGAACATTGAAATATGTCCGAGTCCAACCTATGATACATTTAGCGAA